>PXDN01000240.1 GCA_003566375.1 Opitutia bacterium | reverse complement strand
TTGCGGCAGAATTTCTTACTGACGCCGGAAACGCGCAGAACGACGTCGTCGGGGAGATCGGGGGTAGTTTGGGTGACTTTAGACATGAGGTTACTGATTCTAAAATGATTCTAAATGAGGAGCAAAGGTTCCTGATCGGATGGCGGTTTATCGCTGTCATTACATATGATAGATAGTGCATGTTTTGTGCTATTAAACACGCTGGAGAGCTTTTTAACCAGTGGCTCCAATCTTGCAGGGTCGATATCAAGAACGTATGCATGTGCAAAGTAATGCCTGAATGCCATGTATTGCTTTAGCTCATCAATCAACCCTGCAGGAAAAATAGTTTGTTCAGCAGCCATTACTAATAAATCACGATGCCATGCAGGACCATTTGGAAGGGCCAGGCCTCGATCTGTGAAAATTTGTTTCAGGATGTTTTCAATTCCATTATAAAAAGAATGCAAAATCCCAGCAACGCCAGCTTGCTCTAGCACACTTTGATAAGGTAATTCGGAGACTGACGGAAGCAGCAAAACGCTGGACTCAAGATTCTCAAGCTCTGCATCTATTCGCTCACGCAGCGTGCTCATAAATGGGAATGCCTTCCTTGATAACAATCCGCGTAAACTTCGAATCCTTATCCAAATCGACTACATCCACTGGTTTTGCGGCAGCAAACATCAAATCGCCGCAAAACGCAAAAAAATCAGCTGCCGAAACCCCGGATACACCAAGATCAATGTCACGGGCAGCATCACCGGAAACCAAAGATGAACCAAACAGGACGACACGCTTGACTCCGTATTTTTGTGCCAACATTTCAATTAATGATTTATCTGATTCACTTAACATAACGGGCTCCCATAAAACTAAAGTTACGATCAATACTATAATCTCGGGCGCAGCCTGTCGAGGGTTTGTTCCCCCCTATGGGGGCAGACACATTATCGTCACTTAACACCTTCCCCGTCGCTCACCTTCCCCCGAGCCTGGGGACAGACAAATTATCCGCACCCATCGCCCAACTAACTGCATGTCCCCACAGAAACGCATCACGCCGCAACGAAGAATTCGCCAATTTCGGCGAAATCGACGATTTCCTCAAACTGGCCATCGATCTCTTTCTTGCTCAGCCCCAGAATCGCCCCATTCAAGTACACATTCTCCCGCCCCGTCATATGCGGATGAAACCCCGCCCCCAACGCAATCAGCGCCCCCCCCCGCCCCCGAATAGCAATCTCTCCCCCATCCGGTGGAAATATCCCCGCAATCAACCTCAAAAGCGTAGTCTTCCCACACCCATTCCGCCCGATGAGGCCGAGGCACTCCCCACGGCGCAAATCAAACGAAATGTCCCGCAAAGCCCAGAATTCATCCCGCCGCAACGGAGACTGCAGACCGCAGACTGCAGACTGTAGACCTTTCGAATCAGACTGAAGACCGAAGACTGAAGACTGAAGACCTTGGGAGCCCCCGAAGGGGGCGATCTTCTGCTCCACGGCACCGGAGGCCTCGCCTCCCAAAAAGTCTTCAGTCTTCGGTCTTCGGTCTTCAGTCTCAGGATTTGAGCGGAATCCCATCAGATTCCGACTCAAATCCTGCATCCCATACCACATCGACCGCCGCAAATTCCGGCAGAATTTCTTGGAAACGCCCGAGACGCGCAGGACGACATCGTCGGGGAGAGAGGAGGGCTGAGAACGGAAACCTGAAGTGTTTGGATTAGAACTCATGTTATAAGAAGGCCACCAAAGGGGTCACCCTTGCATTGTAGCATTTTGCCCCTCGGAGCCAAAACTAGTGACTGAAGAGTGTATATTTGGAACCAGACTTTAGGTAGGCGAGGCCTATGAACAATACGAGGGAACTTGAGAGCCGATCGACAATTCCTGATAGTCTTAATCTGTGATGCCTTTTTGAAATTCATCGAGGGATTGGGCTTGTACGGCAAGGCGGTGCAGACGGCGTAGCGTAGTAGTGTCGGAAATATCTTCGAGCTGCTTCTTGATGGAATACGAAACCGACTGAAAGCGAAGCTCAAGAATTTCGACAATATCCTCCTGCAACGCTTCCTGCCGACCTTCCTGCCGACCTTCTTTTCTGAGTTTATCCGCGATGGTCATGAATGCCTCCTGTAATTCCGGCTGGTTTAATGCTTCAGCCTGTTTAATATATTCGGTTATATCGGTTTCGTTGTCAACGCTGTACAAGTAAAGCATAACGGATCGAATGAGGGATGGATCGATGTGGAGGATTGCGGCAAGCAAGCTAACGAGCACTTCGAATTCGTGTTGTTTGCGGTTTCGGCTGGTTTTTAGCGCAACTAGGATTGCCTGCAGGCTGGGCGTGCCTTGCAGATCGTCGGAGCTGATCTCATTTAGATCAACGAGCAGGTGGCAGAACGCGGGCTGAAAGGCGGATAGCCCCTCGGGGATTTCGATCAGGCTGCTTAGTAAGGTATCGGTTGTCCAGGCATCGCCGCCCTGATAGAGAACGAGCGGCAAGATTGGAGGGAGTTTAGTCGCTTTGGGATTCTGTTTGCGGTATTGCTCCCAAATACCAAGAATGTAGCGTAGCAACCGTAGGGGCATCCAGGAATCTGGGCTGCTTTGGTGTTCGAAGAGGCAGTAGAGCAAGGCGGGATGCTGGTCAATTTGAACCGTGAAGAGAAGATCCGACTCACTACCGCGGAGAGCTTCATCGGTGAAGCTTGCTGATTCCTGA
>PXDN01000271.1 GCA_003566375.1 Opitutia bacterium | reverse complement strand
AGCCCGTTTGTGAAGAGATAGCGAATATGATACGAGGCCTCTTGCGTCGATCAGAGGACTTTGTGGTCAGAGAGGACGGTTGGTTCATTGTCGGGCTGGCGGGCTGTAATGACATAGAGGTCATACGGGTGACGGGGCGTATATATAATCGTGTAAATCTGGGTCTGGCTGATAGGGGTCTGGGCCAGAAGGTTTCGCTCAAGAGCGGACATGCTACTTATCCCTATGACGGTACGGAGGCAGAGACGCTCATCGAGAAAGCGCGGAAAGATATGCAATAACGCCTGTGTTCGCTGGTAGAGCGCGGTTGGTCCTCAACAAGGGAAGAGGTCGGAGATGAACATATGCATGATAGGCTGTGGTTATGTAGGGCTTGTAAGCGGTACGTGTCTGGCCGATTTCGGGCATAATGTGGTCTGTGTTGATGCCGATGCCGAGAAGATAGACCTGATAGAGTCCGGGACCATGCCTATATATGAGATAGGCCTGGAAGAATTGGTGAAACGCAACCGTTCCTCAGGGCGTCTGGTTTTCACTACCGATATCGGGAAGGCCGTGTCCGATTCTTTGGTGGTCTTCCTCGCGGTCGGGACGCCCGGTGCGGGTTTTGCGGGAAGAGCGGACCTGAGCCAGGTCTACAGCGCCGCGGAAGAAGTGGCCCAGGCCATAGACGATTACAAGGTCATAGTTTCGAAGAGCACGGTACCGGTGGGGACCGGCAGGCAATTGAAGCGGCTTATAAGCGATGTGCTCGATAGAAAGCTGTCCGCCGAGTATCTGAACACGCACCCCGATGCGCAGGCCGTGAAACCGGATTTCGATGTGGTCTCCAACCCCGAATTCCTTAGAGAGGGTTCCGGGATAGAGGACTTCATGCGGCCCAACAGAGTGGTGATAGGTTCTGACTCTGAAAGCGCGCGTGCGATAATGAAGGACATATACAGGCCGCTGTATCTCCTGGATACGCCTATGGTCAACACCACTATCGAAACAGCCGAATTGATCAAGTACGCATCGAACGCTTTCCTGGCCACCAAGATATCCTACATAAACTCGATGAGCCGGCTATGTGAGGCTCTGGGGGCCGATATAGACGACCTGGCGAGGGGGATGGGGCTTGACAGGCGGATAGGCCGTAAGTTCCTGCATGTCAGCCCGGGGTACGGTGGCAGCTGTTTCCCGAAGGATACCGTTGCTCTTACGCATATTGCCAAGGATGCCGGGCTTACGGTTCCCATAGTCGAGGCGACCATAAAGACCAATGAAGAACAGAAGAAAATGGCCCTTGAGAAGATCGTCGCATCTGTCGGTGAGATAAAGGACAAAAAAATAGCCGTCCTGGGGCTCGCTTTCAAGCCTAACACCGACGACATGCGTGATGCTTCCAGCATGACCATCATACGTGGCCTTCTCGCGAAAGGTGCCCACGTGAAAGCATACGATCCGGCCGCGATGAAAAATGCGCGCAGGGTGTTGCCGGAAGTGGAATATGCAGAAGAACTTTATTCGGCGATCGAAGGGGCGGATGCTCTGGTGCTGATGACCGAGTGGAACGCTTTCCGGCAGCTGGACCTTCTGAAAGTGAAGAAGCTGTTGAATCGCCCTCTTTTCGTCGATCTGCGGAATATATATACCCCGGCACGTATGGAACGGCTGGGTTTTGAGTACGTTTCATTAGGAAGAGGCGCGGATTACGTTGCGGGCGGTGAATAAGAAAGGTGTTCTAACGCCAGCCGGAAGCCGAGCGGGGAGAGCCCGTCCCCGAGGGGCGCTTTTACTTTGCCGGAGAGAGGCGGAGGCAGTATAGCGGCAGGCGTATTGAAGGGCAGACTTAAGAAAGGAAGATATGAAAGAGAGAAAGTTCGAGCTGACCGGCAGGCAGATGCCGAAGAAGTGGTATAACATAGTGCCCGATCTGTCCAGACCACCCAAGCCGCCGGTCACCCCCGACGGCAAACCCATAACACCCGATATGCTGGCGGCGGTCTTCCCGGGTAACCTTATCGATCAGGAGATGAGCACGCAGAGATGGGTCGATATCCCCGAAGAGGTCTTACGGATACTCACCCGTTGGCGGCCCACCCCGCTTCGCAGAGCTGTCGATCTGGAAAGACACCTTAAGACACCCGCACGCATATACTACAAGGACGAGAGTGTGAGCCCGCCCGGCAGTCACAAGCCTAACACCGCTGTGGCGCAGGCCTGGTACAACAAAGAGTTTGGCATCGAACGATTGACGACGGAGACCGGCGCCGGTCAGTGGGGCAGCGCTCTGGCGTTCGCGTGCGCATTGATCGGGCTTGAATGCAAGGTGTACATGGTTAGGGTGAGCTATGATCAGAAGCCCCTGCGCAAGATAATGATGCGGATATGGGGCGGAAAGTGTGTTCCCAGCCCGAGCGATCAGACCGAGTTCGGGCGTAAGGTGCTCAGGGAGCAGCCGGATACGTCGGGGAGTCTCGGGATAGCGATAAGCGAGGCGATCGAAGAGGCAGTTGGTGATGCTGATGGCAAGACCCGTTATGCTCTGGGCAGCGTGCTCAATCATGTCCTGCTGCATCAGACCATCATAGGGCTCGAGGCCAAGGAACAGCTTAAGTCGGCGGGGGAGGGCTTGCCCGATGCGATCGTCGGTTGCGCCGGCGGGGGGAGCAATTTCGCGGGACTGGCTTTTCCGTTCGTCCCGGAGAAGATGAGCGGCGGACAGGT
>PXDN01000410.1 GCA_003566375.1 Opitutia bacterium | reverse complement strand
CAAGGTGGTCTTGAAATTCCGCCGCGACGGCACCGAAGTCGAAATCATTGGACTTAACAAGGCCAGCGCGACCATAGTGGACAAACTGGCCATCCATGACAAACCCGGGGCGCTCGACCAGCCCGTTGGACACTGATTCCGCTTATGCCTGACATTCTCACCTGCACCGACGGCTCAATCTACGCGGCGAGCGTTTACGACCACGCCGCCTGGGCGGCGCTCCGCATGGATGCCGCCGTCCATGTGCTCCACATGCTCGATCCGCATCGCGAACGCGCCGCCATGGCCGATTTCAGCGGCAATCTCGGCCCCGATGAACGGGATGCCCTGCTGGAGGACCTCGTGCAACTCGAGGAGTCCAAGGCGCGGGTGGCGCAAACCCGCGGCCGCGCCATCCTGCAAGCCGCCCGCGACCACCTTGGCGCGGCGGGCGTGGCGCTGGTCACGGCCGAACAGCGGCACGGCTCCTTGATCGAAGCGGTCGAAACCTTGCGGGCGGATCTGATCGTAATCGGCAAACGGGGCGAATCCGCCGATTTTGCCAAACTTCACCTCGGGGCCAACCTGGAGCGGGTCATCCGCGGCAGCCGCCAGCCGGTTCTGGTCACCTCCCGCGCCTACAAACCGATCACCCGGGTTTTGATCGCGTTTGACGGCAGCCCCAGCGCGAAAAAAGCGGTGGACTACGCGGCCACCGGACCGCTGTTGCGCGGCTTGGCCTGCACCCTCTTGAGTGTCGGGAAAGAGAACGCCGCCATCGACGCGGAGCGGGAGAAAGCCCGCGCCCGCTTGGAAAAAGGCGGAGCCGCGGTGACCAGCCACCTCCTGCCGGGCGAGCCGGAGAAAGTCATTCCCGAGGTTTTGGAGAAAGAGGAAATCCCCCTGCTGATGATGGGGGCCTACGGCCATTCCCGCATCCGCCAATTGATCATCGGCAGCACCACCACGGCCATGGTCCGGACCTGCCGGACGCCGGTGCTGCTGTTCCGGTAACGGAAAATTTTCCCGGGTCGCGGGGCAAAGGCGCGGGAGACGGATTCACCCGATCCCGCATCAAATCCACGCTTTGAATTGCCTGGTGAAATCCTCGATGGACAAGATCTCCGGTTCGCCGGGAATCAGGGATTTCAATTGTTCGGGAATTTCGATTTCCGGCGGCGGTTGGGAGGGCGGGGCCATCTCCAAAAATTTATCCAGCAATTTGGTGATGCGGCCGCCCATGTAGCGAAGGTCAATTTTATTCAAATACTCGACATTGTCGTTGCAACGATGCAACAGCATAACGAGCTGGGACTCTGGATAATCCGGGAAATGTTTCCGCACAAACTCCTCGTCCCGGACGGGTTCCCCCTGGGGGTCCCTGATGAGGAAAATAGCGGCTTGTTCATTTGGTATGATTCTAATTCGGTTACTCATAAAATTTACGGCGGGAAAACCGTAAGGTGTCCAAGCCTTGCCAAAGCAAAAGGAACCTCTTGACGGTGACAAGTTCCATGAAATTTTCCGGGAAAAAAACGCCTCATCCGGCTTGGAATGGCCATCGCGGATTACGGACGGGGCAGCAAGTCAGTTTGTGTCACCATGGAAAAAAACCTACCCAAATCCGAAAAACTTGTTACAGTAACCGTTTGAAATAGAATGAATTTAGATTCATTAACCTACGACTGAATCATGAGCCCGTCACCCGAATCCAATCCTCCCTCCGGTAGCGGCGGAGAGACCATCGATCACACCCGTCCCATGACCGGTTTGTTTGAGGAGCTTGATTACCGGGAAACGGAAATCGGGGCTCTTTCCCTGCGCCGCAAACGCTTGCCCATGCTCGATGATCTGGTGGTTTACGAAGTCAAAATCGACGAGGGGTTTTTGATGTCGAGCCTGTTCACCGCGGTGGAGCGGGCGGTCGCCTCGCTCGGCCTGGCCGGACTGGAGGCCGGGCCGCTGGATGTCGTGGTCGGAGGCCTCGGCCTGGGCCACACCGCCGCCGAAGCGCTGGCTCATCCGGATGTCCGCTCGCTGATCGTGGTTGAAATGATCGAACCGGTTATCGACTGGCACCGGCGGGGCCTCGTCCCTTTGGGAAAACAACTCACCGGGGACCCCCGCTTCCGGATGGTGCGCGGGGACTTTTTCGCCATGGCCCGCGATCCGGCCGCCGGATTCGATCCCGATCAACCCGGGCGCCGGTTCCATGCCGTGCTGTTGGACATCGACCACACCCCGGATTTGCTGTTGCGGGAGTGCCACGGCGGATTTTACCAACCCGACGGCTTGCGCCGCCTGGCCGACCACCTGCATCCCGGAGGCATGTTTGCCATGTGGTCGGACGGGGGAACCAACGACCGGTTTCTGCAATCCCTGCAAACCGTGTTCCCCGGAGCGGAAGCCCGCCGCGTCGCCTTTCACAACCCGCTGCAGGATCGCGAATCGGCCAGCACGGTTTATTTAGCAAGAAATGGCAAGTAACCAGGTTCTCAAGGATGCGCTTGATCGAACCTTCAGGGTTCGACCGAAATTGCATACTTGGATCCAGTTGGGGGGTAAATGAATACAGAATCGGATGTGCCGTAGGACCATGTAAATTCGTAAGGCCCAATAGACAAAACATCGGACCCTTCAATTCTCTGTAATTCAAATTCTCCCGGTTGAACTTCTTCCGATTCGTACCGAATGAAGGCCTCCGCTTTTCCTGATTTTATTTCTTCACCGGTCAACAAAAGCCATGAAATGGAAGCGGTTTCAGTAAACCCGCCAGGATTGTCACTTAGGTTAGACCTTTCAAGACTGAGGACAATAAAATCGCCATTGGTTCCCTTCATTACTGCGCGGCTTTGGGTCGTGAGCCTAAACGAATTGCTCTCTTTGAACCGCACAGCCTGGGACGAGAGGGCGACAAGCGGCCATAAGGCAATCAGAATGACTGGAAGGACTGATTTCATATTCTTTTCGTCGAACTTTACTTTGGTTTGTTGTTGAGGAAACGGGATTTTGTTGATCCCATCAAAGCCAACTTTGGTCTCCTGGGTCAAACTCATTCAAGATCGCATGACACTGGTCCAGGAGTTTCATCGAAATCGAAATCGAAATCGAAATCGCTATCGAAATCGGGTTTCCAAGTTTGCATCCAATTTCAATAGAATAAGCTACAGAACTTCTATGTCGATCCGATTTCGATCATTTTCGTCCCATCACCAGGAAGAATTTCGTCCAATCATTGAAGAGGCGATCCGGGAGGCGAAAACCGAAATCGCCAACTCCAAGGAAAACACCAAGCCGATCAGCCCCGATGTCTCCATCGGCCGGCTCTCCCGCTTGGATTCGATGCAGATGCAACAAATGGCCTTGGAAGCCCAGCGCCGCCAGCAGCTCTATTTGATTCGCCTGGAAGAGGCGCTGACGCGGCTGAATCAGGGAACCTACGGCCAGTGCCTCCAATGCCGGGATGACATCGCCATGGAGCGGCTCCGCTACCAACCGGACGCCGTGCTTTGCATGCGTTGCGCCCGGTGAACGGGGCCGGTGCGGGGTTCGATACCGTCCATGCGCTCGCTCCATGCAACAATTGGGTGAAAAGCGGGGAAACCGGAGTTTCCGGCTTGTGAAACCGCTGGCCCCGCTCAAGATTCACCCCCGTTATGAAGAACCGCAACACTGCTTTCACGCTGATTGAATTGCTCACCGTCATTGCCATCATCGGCATTCTCGCGGCCATCCTCATTCCGGTGGTTTCCCAGGTTCGTCAGCAAGCCCGGCTTTCCCAATGCGTTTCCAACCTCCGGCAATGGGGGGCGGCCAACTTGCTTTACGCCAATGACAACAGTGGCCTGATCCCGTGGGATGGCGGGCAGGGCACCTCCCCCGACAACATGGTGGAGCACATGGGCACGCTCCCGTGGTTCAACGCCTTGCCTCCTTTCATCGATTCGCTCACCGTGCGCGACTTGAACGCCCGCGGAGCCCTCCCGGAGTTGGGCGACGGCTCGGTCTTCGTCTGCCCCTCCGCCGAGGAAAACCCGGCCAATCCGGCGCCGGCCTGGCTCAGCTACGGACCCAACTATCTCCTCAGCACCCGCAATCCCGGACCGAACCGAATCGCCATCACCAACCTGTCGGTCATCCGCGAGCCCAACCGCGTTCCCCTGTTTGCCGAGACCACCAACCACGCGCCCGGTTCAACCGGATTCGTCGCCCTCAATGTGAATCCGAACCACTTGGCCGGGGCGACCCGGCACGCCGGAAAAGCCCCGGTGGTCTTTTTTGACTCCCACGTGGAAACGTTCACCGCCAACGAGCTGGTGCGCCAGCACCGGGCTTGGAACAACCTGAACAACCCCGAGCGCGTTCGCTGGAACCCGCTCCACCAATAACCCCCGGCGGTCGCGTCAGCCGCGAATCATCCCGCCCGTTGGGCTAGCCCGTCAGTTTCCGGTTTCCGGCGCGGGGGAGTAAAGCGCGTCAATGCGGATGCCGGCCTGGGTGAGGGCGTTTTCCAGTTGGTTGAGGTGCTCCCGCCCCCGTGTTTCAATGATCACGTCGATGGCGACTTCGCCAACCTGGGTGTTGGCAAGGGCGCGGGTGTGGACGATATCGAGTATGTTGCCCCCGTTTTTCGCCACCAGGCGGGTGACTTCACTGAGCGAGCCGGGCTGGTCGGCCACGATCACGCGAAAGCGCCCGAGGCGGCCGTCTTTGGCCAGGCCGCGGTCGATGATCTTGGAGAGGACGTTGACGTCGATGTTGCCGCCGCAGAGCGGAATCAGCACGGTGAGCCCGGCGAGTTCGCGCCGAAGCTCCGCCCGGTTCAACAGGGCGGCGAAAGCCGCAGCTCCAGCGCCCTCGACCAAGGACTTTTCGACTTCGAGGAGAACGAGGATGGCGTTGGCCAGTTCCTCTTCGGTTACCGTGTGGATGCCGTCCACCCGTTCGCGCACGATGGAGAACGGCAACCGGCCGACTGATTTCACCGCAAGGCCGTCGGCGAGCGACGGTTTCCCTTTAAAAGCCACCGGCCGTCCGGCGGCGAGCGAATGGCGCATCGAGGCGTAGTTGACCGGCTCGACGCCGATCACGCGGGATTGCGGGTGCAGTTCCTTCAGCGCGATGGCGTTGCCCGCGATCAAACCGCCCCCGCCGATCGGAACCAGCATGACGTCGGGCACGGGTGCTTGCTCCAGGCATTCCAGCGTCATGGTCCCCTGCCCGGCAATGACATCGGCATCGTCGAAGCCGTGCACAAACACCCGTTTTTCCTCCCGCTCGATTTCATGGGCGCGGGCGATCGCCTCCTCGTAGTTGCGCCCGTGCAAAACCACCCGCGCTCCCCAGCGGCGGGTGGAGGAGACTTTGACCAGCGGGGTTTTTTCCGGCATCACCACCACGGCGTTGGAATCGAGACGGGAGGCGTGGTAGGCGAGCGCCTGGCCGTGGTTGCCGGCGCTGGCGGTGACCACTCCCGAACCGCGCTGTTCCTTGCTCAGGCAAAGCAGGCGGTTAAGGGCGCCGCGCTCTTTGAACGAACCGGTGCGGTGCAGGTTCTCGAATTTGAACCAAAGCCGGCACCCGGTGAGATCGCTCAAGGCTTCGGAAAAAACGCACGGGGTTGGCGAGAGAGACGGTTGGATGCGGCGGCGGGCTTCGCGAATGGTTTCCAGTGTGATCATGTATCGGAAAAGGAAGAAGTAAGCATTCCGCAAGAAGCGTTCACGGCCAAGCCAATTCCTTCCGGCCCGGCCCCCCGGGCCTTCGGGGAAACCCTTTGCGCTGGTCTCGCCCGTTCGGCAGCGGCGGCCGGCAATCCGCACCCATCCGGTCCGCGAGGCGTTTCCGAGGGGACGCCCGACCAAAGGTCTTGCCGCCACAGAGTGTTGGGCCGTAGCTGCCAGACCTCTGGTCGGCAGTTTTGGGGGCCCGTCGTCATTTTGGGGCTTCCGGATGCCACAAGGCGGGAAAAGCGGCGGCCAAAACCCAGCGATGCCGTGACCGCCATGGCGCGGCTCGGGTTTTGCTTGTCATTTAAGTTCCTTTCTCCTGATTACACGGCATGAAATACATTTTTCTGACAGGCGGCGTGGTTTCGTCGCTCGGCAAAGGGCTCACCGCCGCCGCGCTCGGAGCGTTGCTGGAACACCGCGGCCTGTCGGTCAAAATCCAAAAGTTCGACCCCTACCTCAACGTCGATCCCGGCACCATGAACCCGTTTCAGCACGGCGAGGTCTACGTGCTCGACGACGGGGCGGAAACCGATCTCGACCTCGGCCACTACGAACGGTTCACCTCCGGAAAACTTTCGCGGTTCAACAACCTGACCTCCGGCCAGATTTACGAGTCGGTCATTCAAAAGGAACGCCGCGGCGACTACCTCGGCGCCACCGTGCAGGTGATCCCGCACGTGACCAACGAAATCAAGGAGCGGATTTACTCGGCCGGGCGCGGGGTGGATGTCCTGATCACGGAAATCGGCGGGACGACCGGCGACATCGAGGGATTGCCGTTCCTGGAGGCGATGCGGCAGTTTTCCCTCGAAACCGGTTCGGAGAACGTGCTGTTTGTCCATGTCACACTCGTGCCTTACCTGCGGGCGGCCGGGGAGTTGAAAACCAAACCGAGCCAGCAGAGCGTGGCCAAGTTGCGGGAGATCGGCATCCAGCCCGACATCCTGGTCTGCCGCTGCGAGCACCCGCTGACCCCCGATCTGCGGCAAAAATTGAGCTTGTTCTGCAACATCCCGGTCAAGTCGGTCATCGAGGAACAGGACGTTGAATTCTCGATTTATGAATTGCCGGTGGTGCTCCAGCAGGAGGGGCTCGACGACCTCGTGGTCCAACAGCTCGGGCTGGACGCCCCTTTCCGCCCGATGAACGACTGGCAGGATGTGTTGCGCCGCCTGAAAAACCCGGCCCACCGGGCGCGGGTCGGGGTGGTTGGCAAATACATCGAATTGCAGGACGCCTACAAATCGGTCTATGAATCGATCACCCATGGCGGCATCGACCGCGATTGCGGCGTGGAGATCGTGCGCATCGACGCCGAGGATTTGGAACGCGGCAAGGGGGAAGCCCTGCTGGCCGGGCTCGACGGCATCGTGGTGCCGGGCGGGTTCGGCGACCGCGGGACCGAGGGCAAAATTTTCGCAGCCCGTTACGCGCGGGAAAACGGCCTCCCCTATTTCGGGCTCTGCCTCGGGATGCAGATTGCGGTTATTGAATTCGCCCGCAACGCCGCCGGCCTGGAGGAGGCCAACAGCACCGAATTTGACCCGAAGACGCCGCACCCGGTGATCGATTTGATGGAGGAGCAAAAGGACGTGAAGGACAAGGGCGCGACCATGCGGCTGGGGGGATACGCCTGCCGGTTGACTCCGGGGACCAAATCGTCCGAAGCCTACGGACAGGAGGAGGTCCGCGAGCGGCACCGGCACCGGTTTGAATTCAACAACCGCTACCGGGATCAACTGCAAAAAGCGGGCCTGGTCATGGCCGGTGTCAATCCGGACCGGGATTTGGTGGAGATTGTCGAGGTGGCCGGGCATCCATGGTTCGTGGGGGTGCAGTTTCACCCGGAGTTCCAATCCAAGCCAAACGATGCCCACCCGCTCTTCGCTTCCTTTGTCGGGGCGGCCATGCGGCGGCGGGCGGATAAAGTTTCCAGCGGGGGGCGCCCGTGATTTTTGATCCCGACAAATTGTTGCTGATTGCCGGTCCCTGCTCGTTGGAAAACGAGGGCGTCTGCCGCCGGGTGGCGGGGGAACTCGACCGGTTGCGGAAAACCTTTCCCGACCTCACCGTCATTTTCAAAGGCTCCTTCGACAAAGCCAACCGCACGTCCCTGGAGGGCGGGCGCGGACCGGGACTGGAGGAGGGGTTGGCCCTGCTCGGCCTGATCAAGCGCGATTACGGGTTTCCGGTGTTGACCGACATTCACGAGCGGGAGCAGGTCCACGCCGCCGCGCTGGTGTGCGACATCCTGCAAATCCCCGCGTTTCTTTGCCGCCAGACCGATCTGTTGCTGGCGGCGGCGGTCACCGGCCGGGTGGTCAATGTGAAAAAAGGCCAGTTTCTCTCCCCCGGGGAGATGGCCCACGTGGTCGGCAAACTGCGCGGCGGCGGGGCGGTGGAAATTTGGCAGACCGAGCGCGGCACCACCTTCGGCTACCAAAACCTGGTGGTGGACATGCGCGGGTTTCCGATTTTGAAAGGCCACGGCGCGCCGGTGGTTTTCGACGCCACCCACAGCGTGCAGCTTCCCGGCGCGGGCGGAGGCAAAAGCTCCGGCCAGCGGGAATTCGTGCCCACGCTCAGCCGCGCCGCCCTCGCGGCCGGGGCCGACGGGCTCTTTATCGAAACCCACCCGGATCCCGACAACGCCCTCTCCGACGGCCCCAACATGGTCCCCTTGGAAAACCTCGGCGGCCTGGTGGACCGCTGCCTCCGCGTTTGGCGGGCGGTCCGGGATTGAGGCGTTACAAGATTGCACAAGCCAGACCCCGATTCCGGTTTTGCCCTCCGCTCCAACCCGTCTTACGTTTCTCCCCATGATGCCAACCCTCACCCGTCCCTCCCTTTTCTTCAGCCCACTGCCGTTTTTGATCGCGGGCCTCGCCACCGCCGCATGGACCGACTCCGCGGCCGCGGCGGAGCCGGTGCCGACCGCCGCCGCATTGCGGGAGGCCGTTCGCGCGGCCGCGCCGGGGGACACGATTGTGGTGGCCGACGGGGTTTGGCGGGATGAGCGGATCATCCTGGAGGCGGATGGCCGGGAGGACGCGCCGGTGACCATCCGTCCGCAAACGCCGGGAGGCCTGGCCTTGACCGGGCAATCCTCCCTGGAGGCGCGCGGTAGCTTTTTAGTGATCGAAGGCTTGCACTTTCGCGACGGTTGGCTGGATCGCGGCCATGTCGTTCATTTGCGCGGAACCGGCCATGTCCTGCGCGGTACCGCCATCGACGGCTACAATCCACCCGACCGCGAAACCCGTTATTTCTGGGTCTCCCTGACCGGCGACCGCCACTTGGTGGAGAATTCCGTCTTCCGCAACATGGATCATTCCGGCGTCACCGTGGTCGTCTGGCGATCCGATGATTCGCCGGACCACCATGTCATTCGCCGCAACCATTTTTTGGACCGCCCGCAAGGCACCGCCAACGGCTGGGAGATGATCCGCATCGGCACCAGTCACCAGTCACTGTCCGATTCCCATTCCCTCGTGGAGGAGAACCTCTTCGAGCGGTGTGACGGGGAGATCGAGGTCATTTCGAACAAATCCGGACGAAATCGTTACCGGCGCAACACCTTCCGGGCCAGCCGCGGCACGCTGACCCTGCGGCACGGCAACCATTGCGTGGTCGAGGAGAATTTTTTCCTCGGCGAAGACCGCAACGGCACCGGTGGCATCCGGGTCATCGGCGAAGGACATCGGGTCGTGAACAATTACATCGAGGAGACCCGCGGGCGGGGCGGGGCAGCCATCGCCCTGAGCACCGGCGTTCCCGATGGACCGCTCCACGGCTATTACGCCGCCGACCGCGCCTTGATCGCCCACAACACCATCATCGGCGTCACCGGTCCCCACCTGCACCTCACCGCCGGCGACCAATCCGGGCGCGACATCCCCGCCCGCGGCGTGATCCTCGCCAACAACTTGTTGGCCGCGGGCGGCGCGGGCGGGGGGCCGCTGGTGGCCGGGCGCGCGGGGCCGGATTTGCGCGCCGCCGGCAATCTCGGCCACGGCCGCCCGGCCGGAGCGGTGGACGGCGATGGTTTGCGCATGGCCGATCCGCTGCTGGAACGCGGGGAGGACGGCCTTTACCGCCCCCGTCCCGGCAGCCCGGCGGCGGGTGGAGGCGAGCCCGGTCTCCTTGACCTTCGCCGCGACATCGGGGGGCGCGACCGCCGGGCGGACGAACCAACCGTCGGTTGTTGGGAGGTGTCTGACGACCCACTCCGCCACCGTCCGCTCGAACCGGAGGATGTCGGCCCGTCGTGGAACTGGCGTGACTAAAACAAGGCGCCGGTTTGAAGCAGGGCGCTCCCCTTGCAAACCGCATCTCGCCGGGCACGGGAGCGCCAGCCTTCAGGCGGCGAAGCGAAGCCCCGTCGTTTCCCCCTTGCAAACCGCATTCCGCCCACTGAAGTGAGGCGCTCCCCTTGCAAACCGCATCCCGCCCACTGAAGCCCGACGCTCCCCTTGCACACCGCATCTCACCGGGCACGGGAGCGCCAGCCTTCAGGCGGCGAAGCGAAGCCCCGTCGTATCCGCTTTGCAACGCCGCATTCCGCCCACTGAAGTGGGGCGCTCCCCTTGCAAACCGCATCTCACCGGGCACGGGAGCGCCAGCCTTCAGGCGACGAAGCAAAGCCCCGTCGCTTCCCCCTTGCAAACCGGATTCCGCCCACTGAAGTGGGGCGCTCCCCTTGGCAATCAGAGCATCGGAGGACTCACGATAGTTCGTTGTTGCTCCATGGTTCCCGGGATCCGCGGGACTTGCCGCCGGGCCGTCCGGGTGCTTCGCTGATGAAATGCCGTATTCGCCCGATCCAGATTTGGCCGCGTTTCTGCGCCGCCTGCCGAAAACCGAAACCCACCTGCACATCGAGGGGGCGTTGCCGTGGGAATTGTTGACCCGCACCGCGCCCGACCGCTTCACAACCCCGCCGGCCTCATGGGCCGACGATTTCCGGTTCGCGGATTTCGCCCATTTTGAAAAGGAGCTTCTCGACATGGCCTTCGCCTTTTACAGTTCGCCCGAACGCTACCATGAGGCCGCCCGGGAGGTCTTCCGGCGGTTGGCGGAAGAGGAGAATGTTCGTTACGTGGAAACCAGTTTCGCCTCGGGCATGGTCGAATTCGCCGGGTTGGACGGGCGGGAGGTGGCGCAAGCCATCAAAGCGGCCGCGCCGCCCGGCATGGAGGCGCGGGTGTTTCTCGGGATCCACCGCAACGGCTACCACGACGCCTCCCGCGGTTTCATTGAGGACAGCCTCGATTGGCCGGAACTCGACGGCTACGATTTGCACGGGGCGGAGACGATGGTGCTGGAGCCGTGGACGGGACGGTTTTGGGAACAGGCCCGCGCGGCGGGCAAACAGACCAAAGCCCACGCCGGCGAATTTTCCGGTCCCGACGGGGTCGCCCGCGTGCTGGACGAACTCGGGGTGAAACGGATTCAGCACGGGGTGCGCGCGGCGGAGGACGCCCATTTGCTGGCCCGCATGGCGCGGGAGGGGGTCGCCTGCGACGTATGCCCGATCAGCAACGTGAAACTCGGGGTGGTTACCGATATGGCGGCCCACCCGCTGCCGGCGATGCTGGCGGCGGGTGTGCTCTGCACTGTCAGCACGGACGACCCGGTGTCGTTTGGCAACCGGCTGCACCAGGAATACGCCGCGCTGGCGGCGGCGCACGGTTTTGGCAAACGCCGCCTGGCCGAAGTCGCCGCCAACGGTTTCCGCGTCGCCCTGCTCGCCGAAGACCAACGCGCCGCCGCCCTCGCCGAAATCGACCGGCTGTTGGCGGAACCGGAAACAACCCCGTGAACGGGCGCGCCCCCGGTCATTCCGGACCGCCTTGGCGGGGGCGACATCCCGGCATTACCGGCTGGTTTCCCCGGCCATGTCCCCGGCCGCCGGAGCGGTGCTGACCGCATTGCGGCATGCGGGGGTTCCGCTGGATGATTCCATCCTCAACACTCTCGCCTCCACATCCCGCGATTTTTTCAAAATCCACTGAGCCAAACCCGCGTGACCGATCCCAGCAGGAACGTGGCGCACAACAGGACTGGCCAAATGGTTCTCATTCTTCCAAACGCCTCGTCTGCCTGCGCCGTCGCAAAATCCCAACCGCCAGCAGGGCACCCGCGCCTGCCAGCAGGGCCGCCGCCGCGGGTTCGGGGATGATGGCGTAGGTGGCTTCGTGCCAGTGGGTGTGGGATTGGCGGCTGGCGTTGCCAAAACGGAATTCGGCCGGAAGCGAGGTGCTTGGTCCCGCGATGCCCGTAACCCGGACACTGCCATCAATCCAAAGCGTGAGCATGTCTTCAATAGCGTCATACTCAAAAGTAAACTCGTGGTAATCGGTTCCTCCGTTCTCCAACGTGTAAATCGGTAATTGGAAAT
>PXDN01000058.1 GCA_003566375.1 Opitutia bacterium | reverse complement strand
GGGGTTGATGTCATGGATGACGACGCAGTGATCATCCTCATGTTCGATGCGGGCGGGAATCTCCCGGTCGATGATTTTGCTGAACAGGGTTTTTCCGCTCATAAACAGGTTTGTGGCACGGGGAAGCGGATGGGTCAAAGGCAAAGAATCCGACCTGTGAAAAAACTCACCCCAACCGGACCGGCAAGCCGGCTTCCGCGAGGTAGGCTTTGACATCCGCGATTTTGTAAACTCCGAAATGAAACAGCGAGGCGGCCAGCACCGCCGACGCCCGGCCCTCGTCCAGCACATCGCGGAAATGCTCCATTTCCCCGGCACCCCCGGAGGCGATGACCGGCACCGTGACGGCGTCGCTGACCCGCCGGGTCAACCCGACATCGTAGCCGGCCTTGGTGCCGTCGGCATCCATGCTGGTGAGGAGAATTTCCCCCGCGCCCAGTTCAACCACGCGCCGCGCCCAACTGACGGCGTCAAGATCGGTCGGCTTGCGGCCGCCGTGGGTGTAAACGCGCCAGCTTTGGCCGTCCGGCTCCCGTTTGGCGTCGATGGCCACCACGATGCACTGGTTGCCGAAACGCCGGGAGGACTCCGCCACCAGCTCCGGCTGGAGAATGGCGGCGGTGTTGAGGCTGACCTTGTCCGCGCCGGCGTTGAGCATTTGCCGGATGTTTTCCACCGAGCGCAACCCTCCGCCCACGGTCAACGGCATGAAGCACTCCGAGGCGGTCTCCTCGACCACCCGGTGCATGATTTCCCGTTCGTCACTGGAAGCGGTGATGTCGAGAAAAACCAGCTCGTCGGCCCCCTGGTCCTGGTAGGCTTTGGCGCAGGCCACGGGATCGCCGGCGTCCCGGAGTTCCTTGAAGCGGACCCCTTTCACGACCCGCCCCCCGGTCACGTCGAGGCACGGTATGATGCGGCGGGAGAGCATGGCTCGGGCGGTTCCGGATCAGCCGACCGAAACCACGTCGGGTTCGAACGAAACGACCAGCTTGTAAACCTGTCCCGGCCGCATGATCAGCGGGTGTTCGCGGACAAGGTGTTGCAAGTAGTGAATTTTGCCGTACAGCGAGCGGTAGGCGGCGGAATCGCTGACCACCTCGGTCTCCTGCCAGCTGGCTTGAAAATCATCCTTGAGCACCTCGCAGCGAAGCCCCTGGTCGCCCAGGGTGAGCGCGCCGCCGGCGCGGTAGCGGGAATGCGGGGCACCGATGGCGAGGGAGTAATGAAATTTCTCCAATTGAATTTGCGATTTCACCGAATAGATGAACTCGCTGACAATTTTGCCTCCGCTGAACGACCAGCTCACCTTGCAACTGCCGATGCCGGGCACAATTTCCTGCCCGGCGGTGATCAACTCGGGTTGCTCGTAGCGCAGGTAGAAGGAATTCCGCAGGCCGAGCCCGGTGACGCAACGTTTGCCGTAAAACGACGGGACAAACGCCTGTTTGTTGAACGTCAGTTCCGGAACCATGATCGGCATGTAACGGTTGACCGGCCAATCGAAGATTCCCGGGCAATGCGGGAAAGCCAGGGAGTCGGATTCACCGCCTTCGTAGGAGGTGCAAAGGGGAAGTTGCATTTGCAGGCCGGTGTTGGCGTCGCGATACAAATACAGGCCCTGCTCCTTGCGGTTGTTCTTGTCGAAAATGATAAACCGCCCGCCGCTTTGCGGAGGGACCGGCTTGACGGTCATCGGCGCGTTGATGGTCGAGGCCAGGCGGGACCATTGGCTCAGGTAGCGGGCTCCGTCGAAATTGGCCATGCGGGTGGTGTGCTTCTCAACCGAGTTGCGCTCGGCGTCGCGAATCACCAAATACCCGTGTTCCTGATCCAAATAACTGCTGAAAAAGAAAACGAACAGGCGCCTCAGAATGTCGTAATATTTCGGCTTTTGGTCCTCGGCGATCCACCCGTCGCGGAAAGCCTGCATCAACAAGCTGATGCAATGCATCTGGCCGTAGGCGCCGATCGAGCGCCCGTAGGCCCAGGCCAGCCCGTCCTTGCGGACGAGGTCCGGTAACATCTTGATGTATTTTTCGGCGTGGGTGCGCAGGCTCGGCAGCTTGCGGTCGCGGAGATTCAGATTGGCGTGGAGCTGCAGGGACTGACGGATGAAAACGAACGAGAGCACCCCGTAAATGTTGAACGTGCCGCCGAGCCCTTCCGGCGCGTCGTCCACGAAGCCGTTGGTGCTGTGCTGCCCGATGCGTTCGATAAAGCGGTCGATGAGCTTGCCGGTCTCGTCCTTTTTGGAAAGCCCCATGCTGTAGCGGGTGACCGCCTTGGCGACATTGAAAGCCTGCCAGTGATTATCGTAATCGCTGCGGGCAAGCAGAAGCTTGTCCAAGCGCTCGCGGGTCGGATCGACCAAGCGCTCCCAAACCGGGTTGCGCTCCTTGGAGGGACCAAAGGAGAGCAAGCCGAGGGCGGCATAGGCCAACCCGTTTTCGGCCGGCGGATCGCGGAAGGCCTGCGCCGTGATCAGGCGGGCGGCCAGATCGATCAGATCGTGCCCCTCAAAGGTGGTTTCACCGGTCGCCCGGTAAAACTCTCCTATCGCCAAAGCGGCATGGCCGGACTCGTCGATACGCGACTCCTCGCCCTCCACGGGTGAAATGGTTCCATCGGGATTGATGGAATCCAAATTGTGGCCCAGCATGGAGCGGGCCATATCGAGACACTGCTCAGAAAAGCTCTGCATTGAATCGGAACGTCAGTTTGACCGGAAAAACCCTGAGTTGATGGATACTGTTTCACCATTGTCAATGCCTTATCCA
This sequence comes from Opitutia bacterium, assembly GCA_003566375.1. Taxonomy (GTDB): domain Bacteria; phylum Verrucomicrobiota; class Verrucomicrobiia; order Opitutales; family T3Sed10-336; genus T3Sed10-336. The sequence goes on along the minus strand of PXDN01000058.1, from coordinate 9,349 downwards.
AAGGAAATCCACTGGAAATCGATGACATTTCGCCTGACCCGCCAACGGTTGACCGGAATCTCCCATGATTTAACACGGGAAAACCGGAAAGTTGCCTTCTTGAAAAAACGGCGCGGGGAAACGTTCTTCTTCCCATGCCTTAGTATCTCATGTTTAGTGACAAGCGGCGGCAGCCAAAGCCGTGCCATCCGTTACCCCCTTCATTCACCTCCCGCCCCCTCTCCTTCCCTCATTCTCCCGGCTTGACAAACCCGGGGAAACCGGAGCTTGATTCAATTCATGCAAAGGCATTTGCCAACCATCATTCCGCCCCTGGCCATCGTGCTTTTGTCGGCGGTCACCAGCCATGGATTTTACGAAATCGGGCGCGGGGAAATCTTCCTGGAAACCCGCGCCAGTGTCGCCTACGAGTCGAACATTTTTGAAAACCGCAACAACACCTCCGATGTGATTTTCCGGTTGAATCCGGAACTGCAATATCTTCGGCGGGCGGGTCGCTACAATGTGGACGCCCACCTCGGGGCCGCCGCCCAAAAATTCCTGGACAACGACCGGGAGGACTCGGTCGATTTAACCGCCGGGGTCTCCCTTTCCTCCGCCGGCGAGCGGCAGGCCATTCTTTCGCCCACCTTCCGGGTCTCTATAGACAGCCGCCGGCAGGCGATCGGCGAGGTCGGGGTCCGCGCCCGCACGGATACCTTTTCCGCCAGCACCGGCCTGAGTTACCAGCACAGCGACCGCGTCGTGCTCAATGGTTCCCTGAACGCCACCCACACCCGCTTCAGCGGCGGCGGACAAAACCTGAGCGACACCACCACCCTCAGCATGTCGGAACAGATCACCTACATCCAATCCGCCCGCATCAGCTATTTCGCCGGCCACACCATAGCCTATTCCTTCAGCTCCGGAGCGGATGGGCGGGGCGCGTTGAAACCGCTGGACAACACGGTTTTTGTGGGCGTTGGCGGGCAAATTTCGCCCAAGGTGTCGGGCAGCGCCCAAATCGGCTACACCTGGCGGGAGTTCCTGGAAGGGGACATTCCCTCCACCGGCAGCATCTTCGCTTCGGGCAGTTTGAACTGGCAGGCCACCGACCGCCGCTCTTACAACCTTACCATCAGCCGCGCTCTCGGCCTGGGGGTTTTGGACCAATCGACCGAAACCACCACCGTCAGCGTGGGCGTGAACCAAACCCTGACGGACAAAATCAGCGCCTCGGCCGGCGCTTCCCACTCCTGGCAGGAATTCTCCGCACCCGGAGTCAGCCGGACCGACAAAATCATTACGTTCAACACCCGCGTGAATTTTGCCCTCACCCGCCAGGCCTCCGCCTCAGCCGGCTACTCCTACACCCAAAGAAATTCGGCCGACGATTTCATCGATTCCCATACCCACCGGTTCGACGTCACCGCCACCTACCGATTTTAACCGCTTCCTCCCCGCAACCGATCCGTTTCATGTCCTGGTCACGATTCCAACAACACCATTTCCACCATGCCGAACTGGGCTTCAGCCTCGACATCAGCGGCATGGATTTCCCTGACAATTTTTTCCAAGAGCACGGACCACTGGCCCAAAAAGCGCTGGACGCCATGCGGGAGCTGGAAAACGGCGCCATTGCCAACCCGGATGAGAACCGCATGGTCGGGCATTACTGGCTGCGGGATCCCGACCGGGCGCCTGATGGGGACACCCGCGCGGCCATACGCGGGGCCTTGGAACAAATCGAAACCTTCGCCGGGCAAATCCATGAAGGGAAAACCGCCGGACAGGGCGGCGCGTTTGAAAACCTCCTGATCATCGGCATCGGCGGTTCGGCCCTCGGCCCTCAATTTGTCAGCCAAGCCCTTGGCCATCCCGAAAAGGACCGGATGAAAATTTGGTTTTTCGACAACACCGACCCCGACGGCATGGACCTCGTGCTGGCCAACCTGCGCGGACAACTCGACCGCACCCTGGCCATCGTCATTTCCAAATCCGGAACCACGGCCGAAACGCGCAACGGCATGCTCGAAGCCAAAGCCGCCTGGGAGGCGGCCGGCTTGGAATTCGCCCGTCACGCGGCGGCGGTGACCGGCGCGGGCAGCCAACTCGACCGGCAAGCCGAGCAAGAAGAATGGCTGACCCGCTTCCCCATGTGGGACTGGGTCGGCGGGCGCACCAGCGAGCTGGCGACCGTCGGTTTGCTCCCGGCCGCCCTGCAGGGCATTCCGATCAGGGAGATGCTGGCGGGGGCCGCCGCCATGGACGACCTGACCCGCTCCACCGAAATCCCGCAAAACCCGGCCCTGCTCCTCGCGTTGATGTGGCTGCACGCCACCCGCGGACGGGGAGAAAAAGACATGGTCATTCTCCCTTACAAAGACCGGCTGGCCCTGTTTTCAAAATACCTTCAACAACTGATCATGGAATCCCTCGGCAAGGAATTGGATTTGGACGGGAAAGTCGTTCGCCAGGGGATCGCGGTTTATGGCAACAAAGGCTCCACCGACCAGCACGCCTACATCCAGCAGTTGCGCGAGGGCGTGAACAATTTCTTCGTCACGTTTATCGAGGTGTTGCGCGACCGCGACGGGGAGTCGATTTCCGTCGAGGATGATTTCACCAGCGGGGATTTTCTGCACGGCTTTTATCTGGGCACCCGCTCCGCCCTGCGTGAAAACGGACGCGAGTGCCTCACCATCACCATTCGCGAAGTCACGCCCCGAGCGGTCGGACTCTTGATCGCCCTCTACGAAAGGGCGGTCGGCTTCTACGCCACTTTTGTCAATATCAACGCCTACCACCAGCCAGGGGTGGAAGCCGGGAAAAAAGCGGCGGCGGCGGTGCTGCGGCGCAAACGCTCGGTGCTGGATTGCCTTGCCGGGGCCGGCGGCCAAGCCATCGGCGCGGAGGAGATTGCCCAAAAAACCGGTGCCCCCGAAGAGGCCGAGACGATCCATAAGTTGCTCGAGCATTTGGCGGCGAATCCTCAATCCTTTGTGGAAAAGACGGTTGAAGGGAAACCCGCCGATGCCCGCTACGCCTTGCGGAGGAATTGAAAACGCGAACCTTTTCTATTGCGAAACGGAAAAATCCCCACCAAATTAAGCAAACTTCCAAAAAAAACCAATGAATGCAGCTTCCATGATTCTTCGTATTATCGCCATTCTCGGCGCCGTCGCGGCCGTCGTCTTATTCGTGCTTATCGGCAACCAAAAAGAGGAGTTGCAGAATGAACTTGACGACACCCGGATGACGCTCCGCACCACCGAAAGAAACCTGAGCACGGTTCGAGGTGAAAAAGAGGAGTTGGAAGGCAATGTGGCGGAGTTGAACACCAACTTGGAGGAAAGTCAGGCCGAGGTTTCCTCCCTGCAATCCCAGCTCACCCGCACCCGCCGGGAATTGGCCGAAGCCAATCAAATCATCAGCGCCCGCGAGCGTGACGCCGAAGCCGCCCGCGCCGAAGCCGCCCGCATCCGCCGCGAGCTTCGCGAAGCCCGCGAAGAGGCAGAACGCACGGTCGGAACGGCTGAAGCCGGCGCCCAGGAAGCCCAGCGCCGCATAGCCCGCTTGGAGCAGCAGCTCCGCGCGGTCGAGGCCGGCACGCAACCCGAGACCGCTCCCGAAGATCCTCTAACCGGCGAACCGACCTATGTGCGACGTCCGCCGGTTCGCGGTGAGGTGACCGAGGTTGACCGTCAATCCAACTTCATCGTAATCAACGTCGGAGCCGGGGACAACCTCCGCAAGGATTCCATCTTGATCGTCCGCCGCGGCGCGAAAATGGTGGCCCGCGCCCGCTTGGCCGATGTTCAGGAAACCCAGAGCATCGCCCAGGTTTATCCCGGCGGAGAGCGCATTCAAGCCGGTGACTTGATCATCGCCTACAACTGAGGCTGATGCTGAAAAAGCTGATTGGCAGTTTTCTTTTGGCAGCCATGGTTGCGCCGGTTGTGTTTTTGACCGGCTGTTCGGCGAAAGATCCGGCTGATTCCACCCTGCCGTGGAACCGGCCCGCCGATTGGCAGGACCGCCCTCCCGGCATGGGCTTTTATTGATTTTTATATTTAAAAAACCGTTTCCTGAATGGGAAACGGTTTTTTTCGTAAACGGCCGACGCAAGGAACGTTGCCGTCGGGATTATTGTTCGCCAAGCGAAGGGGAAACGTTTTCCGGGACGGCTCCGGGCAAAGAATGGGTCATCGGGTTGACGGCGCTCACCCATTCGCTCACGGGACGGTTGTGCATCACATGTTCGTGCAAAATGCGCTCCAACCGTTCAGGTGTCATCCGCGAATACCAAACACCATCGGGATAAATCACCAGCCACGGCCCCTCGCAACAAATGCGGAAACAGCCCGCCTTGGTGCGCAACACCGGCAAACGCAACGCCGCGATCCGCTTTTTTGCATAAGCCCACAGCAATTGCCCCTGTTCAGCTTGGCAACAATCCGGCCCCAGACAGAACAACAGGTGTTTGCGGGCGGTGAGAAGGCCGGTCTTTTTGAACGTATGCAAGGGAAGGTGCGAATGCGGCTAAACGCCGCCCGGAAAGAAAAGTCCCCGGGCGGCGAAAAAAAACGCTTACGCGTCCAGCGTGAAGCCGACCTCCACGGTCACCTGCCAGTGACCGACTTGGCCGTTCTCGATATGGCCGCGGGTTTCCACCACCTTAAACCAACGCATGTTGCGAATGGTTTTGGAGGCGCGGGCCAAGGCGTTTTTGACAGCCTCGTCCGTGCCTTCGCTGGACGACCCGACAAGATTGATGACTTTATAAACATGTTCGCTCATGGTTGCCTTTCGTTGGGTTGGTTAACAAAGGGTAATTTCGAATCCCATGCTACCCGGCGCGGCGGTGGAATCAAGCAGGGATGGTAAAAGTTATGGGGAAAACCCGGAACCCGCCTTGTTTTGTTTTCATCGGCACGGAAAAACCCGGGCTTGTCAGGAAATGCGGTTTTCGCATGGTGGCGGCATGAATGCGCACCATCCGTTTCCCCTGCTAGCCGCCCTTCTCCTTTTCCTTCCTTCCCCCGACCTCCGCGCCGATGGCGAATCCCCCGCCCGCCCCAACATTCTCATTATCGCCATCGACGACCTGCGCAACGACCTCGGCGCTCTCGGGGCCGACCATGCCCGCACGCCCCGCCTTGACGCCTTCGCCCAACAAGCCCGGCTGTTCAGCCGCCACTACGCGCAAGTTCCCAGCTGCGGACCTTCGCGGGCCGCCCTCCTCTCCGGCCGGTACCCCGCCTCCGCCCAACACCTGCCCAACAACGCCATCCTGGCCACCGGCGGCGACTGGGAGGATGTCAGCCTGCCCGGCTGGTTCCGCCAAAAGGGATACCGGACGCTTGCCCTCGGTAAAATCAGCCACCATCCTGGCGGTTTTTCCGGCGAGGGCTGGGCGGATGGCCCGGCGGAGTTGCCAAATGCCTGGGACCGCCACTGGGTGCCGGCAAACAGCCCGTGGAAAACCCCGCTCGATTTGATGCACGGGTATGCCGACGGCCGGCCCCGCCTCCGCGGCGAGTCGCCTCCGGTCGAGGCCTTCGACGGGCCGGACACCGCCTACCCGGACGCCTGGGTGGCCGCCGAAGCGGAGCAAACCCTCGCCCGCCTCGCCGATTCCCGGCAACCGTGGTTGTTTGCGGTCGGCTTTTTCAAACCCCACCTCCCGTTTGCCGCGCCGCGGCGCTGGTTCGACAAAGTGGACCCGGATGCCATCCCCGTTCCGGCCCACGACTCCGGCCCGAGCCCCGAATCCCCGGGTTGGCATGCGAGCGGGGAGATGATGCGCAACTACGGCCACGGCGGGCGCGATCCCCGCGAAGACCCCGCTTACGCGGCGGAGTTGCGCCACGCCTACGCCGCCGCCACCGCGTACGTCGATGAACAGATCGGGCGCGTGTTGGACCGGCTGGATGCTCTCGGGCTGGCCCAATCCACCATCGTGGTGATTTGGAGCGACCATGGCTTTTGCCTCGGCGAGCACGGCATCTGGGGCAAACACGCGCTGTATGAGGAAGCGCTCCGCGCCCCTCTGCTGATCCGCCATCCCGGCATGCCCCGTCCGGGGGAAATCAACCATGCCGTGGTCGAGTCGGTGGATATTTTTCCGACCCTCACCGAACTGGCCGGCTTGCCCTCTCCCGACGGGATCGACGGTCACAGCCTGGTGCCGCAACTTCTCGATCCCGGCCGGCCTTCCGCCAAACCCGCCCTCGGCTGGATGCGGCGGGGCAAGGCGACGGCGCGCACGCCCGATTGGCGCTGGATACGCCATCGTTCCGCCGGGGAAACCGACCGCCACGAGCTTTTCGATTATCGGGAAGATCCCGATGGAATCCGCCACGACCCCGCCTCCCTGGATGAGGTCCCCGAAGAAATCCGCCACCTCTTCGACGGCGTGCCGGTTTTTCAATGATCCAGCCACGCATGGATACAACAAACATCAAACGCACGCCCTGTTTGCATTTTTTGTCAGAAAGGCCATACCGATGAAGCATGCATTGAAATCTCTTCTTCCTAATCAGCAATTACTTGTCTTTTTTCAAGCTTGGCTGGCACGCCCGCTGCACGGGTAAGGTCTCATGAACACGCCGGATGAATCCGAAGAACTGAAAAACCGCGTCGCCCACTTGGAGATGCGGGTGGCCGACTTGGAAGCGCGCCTGCGGGAAGAACCCGCAATCCCTCCCGAACCCGCTCCCCGGCACGCGCCCGCGACACCTCCGCCGCTCCCCCGGGAAGCGCCCGCCGGGATTTTCCCTCCCCGCCCTTCCGCGCGCCCCGCCCCGGCGGCGGCCGCCGCGTACTCCACCGGCGAAACCGTTCCCGCGAACCCCGCCGCTTCCAACCACCCCTCCCCCTCCATCTCGCCGGTGTTTGCCAAACCGCTCCGGGAGGAGATCGCCGCCGCCGAACCGGGATCGGACTGGCGGGCTGCCTTGCGCAAGCTGAGCCTGTGGCCACCCGAGGACGGGGAAAGCACCGAGGCTCGCGCGGGAGCGTGGTGGGCCACGCGGATCGGCGCCGCGCTGCTGGTCATTGGCGTGGTTTTCTTCGGCGTTTATCTGGCCCAGGGCGTTTCCCCGCTGATCCGGTTTCTCCAACTGGCGGCGGTCGCCGCCGGGCTCACCGCCGCCGGGCACTGGCTGGTGAAACGGATTCCCCGTTTCGGGCAGGTTGTTTTCGGAAGCGGGCTCGCCCTGGTTTTTTTCACCGCCTTCGCCGCCCACGCCGTGCCGGCGGTCCGGGTTCTGCCTGGGACGGTCTCCGCCATCTTCGCCCAATTGCTGGTGCTGCTACTGATCGGCGGCGCGGCCTGGTGGAAAAACCGCCCCGGCCTGGCCGCCATGACGTTGCTGTTCGGATACGTCTCCTGTTTTTTCTCCTTCGCCGCACAGATGCACAACATCAGTTTGGTGGCGGCGTTTCTGCTCGCGGCGGCCGCCGCCGGTTTCCTTTTGTTGAAAGGCTGGCTCGCCCCGGCGGTGTGCGCCGTGCCCGGCAGCGCCTTGATTTACGCCACCATCCTTCATTTCGCTTGGCCCGACGCGCCTCCCCCGTCGGTGGCCGCCGCGTGGCTGTTTCCCGCCGCCCTGCTGGTACTGTTCCTGGGCACGGACCTGCTCGGGGCGCGGCTCGGACGCGTCATCCCGCCCCAACCGCGCCGGTGGCTGCTTTTGGCCAACGCGGCCTTTGCCACCGGACTCGGACTTTGGGCCACGGTCCGCCATTTCCCGGACGCGGTGGCCGGCTTCTATTTCCTTTTCGCCGCCATCCATCTCGGCGCGGTGCTGACAGCCCGCCGCGGCCGCCAAGCGGATGAACTGACCCCGGTTTGGTTCGCCGCCGCCATGGGTTTGCTGGCTCTCGGTTTTATCGAACTGCTCGACACCCGCACGCGCTGGATTGCGCTGGCCGTGCAAAGTCTCGTGATCCTGCAAACCGCCCGGCGCACCCGCCAGTTCACCGCCGAGGCGGTGATGGCGCTTCTCTGGGTGGGGGCCGGGCTCCTCTTTATCCACGACACCACCGAGACCGGGCTGTTTCAGGAACCCGGCGGCATCAACACCCTGTGGGGCGCGGCGGCGGGCGTTTACCTTGTGCTGGCGGCCGCGCTGGTCGCCCTGCAGGCCCGCTGGCTTGCCCACCACCCAACCCGGCCCGCATTCGCCGCGCCGGAGCAATCGCCCGAAGAGATCGAACAGGACCGATTGCAATTGAATTTTGGATACGCGATCGCCCTCGGTGGAATCGCGGCGGCCGCCGCCCACGCCGCGTTCCCCGCCGCCTGGGTCCCGACCGGTTCGTTTGCGGCGCTGGCCCTGCTGGCGGCGGTGGCGGCGGTTGTCCGGCATCCCGTGGCGGCGTGGGCCGCGGCCGTCCCCTTTCTCTACGGCCAGTTCCGTTTCTGGATCGCTCCCCATCCGGTCGAGCCTTCCTGGGCGGTCTGGATCAACGGGGCGCTCGCCATCCTGACCGCCGCCGGAGCGGCGGCGGTCCTCCACCGGGAGGCCGCCCGCGGAAAACTCCCCGGCGATTTGCAAAACGCCGCCCCGTGGGCCGGGCACGCGATCTGGCTGATCTCCGTGCAAGCCCTGCTGTTCAAGGTTTGCAGCCTGGAGATGAATCTCCTGATCTCCGCCCTGCTCGGTCTCGGCTTATGGGCCGCCTCCCGCCGGCTTCCCGCCCTTTTGGCGGAGTTGGTTCCGGCGCCGGTGCTGCTCGCCTGGGCCGGCATCGGGCTTTCCCGCCACGAAAATCTTCCCCACCTCGCGAGCGCGGAGAGCGGCCCCCTCCTGTTCAGCGCCGCCCTCACCCTTCTCGCCGCGGTGGTTCTGCGCGATTCCCGATTCGGCAAGGAGACGGCGACGCCACTCTCGCCGATGAATGCTTCCGCGTTCGTCGGCACCGCCACGGTGGTTTTCACCGGGCTCTTCGCCCTCATCCGCGAATTTGACAACCCCGTGCTCCAAGGCGCGCTCGGTTTGGCGGGGGCGGGTTTTCTGATTCTGAAAAAACACCCCGGCTGGCCGGCGGCTAACGGAGCGGCGGTGGTTTTTCTTTTCGCCGGGCACGCGGCGTTTCTAACTTCGCTGCTGGAAGGCGCCAGGCAAGGAATCGGCTGGACCCTCCTCCTCGCCGCACTGACCCTGATCCCCGCCGTCCTCGCCGGGCGCCGCCGACCGGGGGCGGAGGACTCCGGCGCGCAATCCCTTTCCTGGTGCCTGAGCGCGGCGGCCACCGCGACCTTGTTTCTGCTCTTTTACACGCGCGGAGGCGGATTCGCTCCGTATGTGACGGTGCTATGGGGAGCGGCGGCCGGCGCGGTCCCCGCAACCACGATTTGGCT
>PXDN01000166.1 GCA_003566375.1 Opitutia bacterium | reverse complement strand
GCCTTTATCAAGGTCGTTTCAAAGCCGTACTTGTGGAAGGTGGTGGTTGGTTGCTGCGGCTGAGCCAGTATATTCATTACAATCCCGTGGCCATTCAAGGGCTTGGGATGGGTGTCACCGGGCAGTTCAAAATGCACCACCTATGGGCACTTCAAAGTGCACCACCTGTTGTTTAGTTTCTAGTTACCATCACTGTCTCTGATTGTCTACTTTTGGTTTTCCTGGACCCGATCCTTGAGTCGGTAGCTTTTGCCCTTGATATTGATGATTTCCGCATGGTGCAGGAAGCGGTCAAGGATGGCGGTTGCCGATGGCACATCGCCGATGAGCTTTCCCCACTCCTCGATGGGGCGATTGCTGGTCATCATGGTTGAGCGGTTCTCGTAGCGTCGCATGATCACCTCGAAGAGATATTCGCCCGCCCGTGGTGGCAGGTGCTTCATGCCCATGTCGTCGATGATCAGCAGGTCCGGTTTCAGGTATTTTCGCATCGTCCGGTCCTGGTCCTCGCTGAGCCCTTCTGCCATGAGTTCGCGCACGGCATCAAAGACCGAGCGGTATAGCACCAGGAAGTTGGCCTTGATCGCCTGATGGCCAATAGCCTGCGCGATATGACTTTTGCCTACGCCGGGAGGCCCCACGAGCAGCACATCGCGCTGCTGGCGTATGAACTGGCAGCTTGCAAGGTCGTATATGGCTTTACGCTTGAGCGAGGGGTTGAAGCCAAAGTCGAAGTTCTCAAGCGTTTTCAAGTCCCTGAAAGTGGCTGTCTTTATGCGCCTGTGTATCTGCCGTTGTTCTCGTATGTTGAGTTCGTCCTGCAGGATGATTTCAAGGAACTCATCATGCGAGAGATTGTTGCCCCTTGCCTCCTGCAGGCGCAGATCGAGTGTTTCAAGCAGCCCGCCGAGGCGCAGGTTTCTGGCCATTTTCCTAACCGTATCATTCATGTGTCTAGTACCTTTCCATGGGTTGTTCCGGAGCCAGTAGCTCCAGCATTTGTGTGTATTCACTCATCTCCCGGATCAAGGGGTGCTTGTCCATGAATGCAAACGATTCCTGCGTCTGCGGACGCACAAGCAGCCCCTTGATATCCTTGAGATGAAAAGCACTCATAGCCAGGGCCTGCTCACAGGCATGCTCCACTGCTTTATTGGTGTACTTGCGCCCCAGGGCGTTGAGCCCCTGCAGAACCCGTATCCCGGGCGCACCGCGTTCGGCCACCACCTCTACGGCCCACAGGCCGCAGTGCGGACCGAGTCGGCCAACTTTGCGTATCCACCATGCAGCATCCTGTTCGACACTTGCCGCCCTGCGACCGCGGGTGCCCAGACTGCTTGAGAACTGTCCTTTGCGCCCCTTGGCAAAGGTGCGCAGAAGTTCGAATTGATGATTGAACACCCTGACGGTCCGGGCATCCCAGCGAACCCAGACCTGACGGGAGCGATACTCCTGGGGGACTTCATAGTAGCTGCCATCAACCTCGATGTAACTGTCACGATGCACCTTACGCTGACCTTCGCTAAAACACGGGAAAAGACCGGCAGGTAAAGGCAGCAGCGCATCTTTTTCGATTTGCTCGAAATGCTCCCGAACCTGCCGGCGGGTGGTGCCGTGGATGCGGCAGTCGGCTACCCGCGCCTCCCAGTCAATCAGGAACTCATTCTGCTCGGCAAGCGAGCTGAAGTCACGCCCCTTGATGGCATTGTTCTTCACGTACTTGATGCCACTCTCGACCTTGCCCTTGTGTTCGGGGGTATAAGGCCGGCAGGGCAGTATCTGGGTGCCATAGTGGCGGGCAAAGCTTTCGAGCTTGGGATTGATCTCGGGCTCGTACCAATCAGCCCTGCTTACGGCTGCACGCAAGTTGTCAAGGTTGATGGTCTGGGGGACACCACCAAAATGGCGGAAGGCATTTTCCAGACAGCGGATAAACGTCTCTGTGTCCTGACTGAAAACCGACTCGCTGTACCCCTTGCGCGAACAGGACAACACGGTGCGGAATATCCAGCTCCTGCGCTTGCGCCCGCCAGTGCTTGAAGCAATCCAGGCACCAGTGCCGAAGTCCACCTGCGCTTCCTCGCCGGGCAGCGATTCAATCCGGTAGATCCGATCCGGTTGACTCTCCTTCTGCCTGCGGATGTAACGCTTTACGCTGTCATACGAGCCTGCAAAACCGTAGTCATCGCGCAGATCCTGCCAGATACGCTGCGCATCAAGCCCCTTTTCAAGCAGCAGATTTACCTGCTCCCGGTATGGCTCGCACTCGCTCCGACGACCACATTTGCCGGTGGGCACAATGGTGCACTTTGACCCGGTATTCCCGGCGGGCACAATGGTGCACTTTGGTGCAGCGCCTCCATCCGAGCCTGATGCCTGCTTATGTTCAACGATGTATTTCGACACCGTGCGACGGTTTACACCAAGCTCACGAGTGATCCGCCGATGTGACCAGCCGCGCTCCCAGAGCCCTATTATTGATTGTTTTTGCGCCATACCTATAAAATTAGCCATTGTAGAATACTCCTTTCGGAGTTGATCCTAACCTGACTAACCCTCATTATAGGTGGTGCATTTTCAACTGCCCTTTACTGGTGCATTTTGAGTGCCCGCTGACAGCGGATTACACATTGTTATCATTATGCAGCCTGTTTGTAAACCATGATCCAAACCATTGTGTGTAGGGGCATGGGGATAATGAACATAGTAATTGGGACG
>PXDN01000373.1 GCA_003566375.1 Opitutia bacterium | reverse complement strand
TTCCTGGTTGTACCAAACTCTGGGCTTCAGCACCCCCAACCGCTTCATGCTGGCCCTGGGCTTTTTGGTTTTTGTCGCCATGCTGGCCGGCATCACCGTCAACGCCTGCACTCAGTATCTCAACATGCGGTTTGGCAGCCGTTGCAATGCCGAACTCTCCCGCCGGATGTTGATCCGCTACTTGGAGCGACCCTACGCTTTTTTTCTTACCCGCAACTCCTCCGAGTTGTCGAAAAACATCTTTGCCGAGGTGGGGCAGGTGGTGGGCGGCATCATTCAGCCGTCCATCGCCATGCTCTCCTCGTCGATCACCATTGCGGCGGTGACGATCCTTTTGATTTCAATGGACCCATTGTTGGCGATGAGCGTGGCGTTGCTGCTGGGCTCGGCCTACGCCACCATTTTTTACATGGTGCGGCGCAAACTGACCCGCTACGGAAAAGAGCGGATTGAAGCCAACCGGGATCGTTTCAAGGCCGCCTCCGAGGCGTTCGGCGGGATCAAGGACATCAAGCTGTTGGGAAGGGAGGAGATCTACACCAGTCGATTCACCTGGCCTTCCCGCAAACTGGCCTCCATCGGGGTGAAAACCGGGATGATCGGGCAGATGCCGCGTTACGCGATGGAGGCGTTTGCCTTCGGCGGCATGATGATCATCATTCTTTACCTTCTCGCCAGCCGGGAAGAGATCACCAAAGCCCTTCCTTTATTGGGACTGTATGCCTTTGCCGGATACCGGTTGATGCCGATGATCCAGCACATGTTTAGTTCTCTAACCCAGGTGCGCTCCTCCTTGCCGGTTCTGGATTCCGTGTATTTGGAGTTGTTCGATGACCGCTATGATTCCGGACTTCCGCCGTTTTCCTCCGTCGACCGCTTGGAGTTTCGGGAGAAACTCGCCCTGCGCAACCTTGCTTTTTCCTACCCCAATGCCAGGGAGCCGGTGCTGAAGGACTTTTCCCTGACCATTCGAGCCCGGACCATGGTCGGTCTGGTCGGGGCGACCGGGTCGGGCAAAACCACCACCGTGGACCTGATTCTCGGTTTGTTGCGTCCCGACCGGGGGGCGTTGGAGGTCGATGGCAGGGAGCTTGCGGGGGACGACGTTCGCCGCTGGCAAAACAGCCTGGGGTATGTCTCCCAACACATTTATTTGGCCGATGAAACCGTGGCGGCCAACATCGCCTTTGGCGTGCCTCCGGAGGAGATCGATCACGAACAGGTGCGGCGTTGCGCGCGGGACGCCCGCATCGACGAATTCATTGAAAAGGAATTGCCGGACGGCTACGACACCCGCGTGGGGGAACGGGGCGTTCGGCTCAGCGGAGGGCAGCGGCAGCGCATCGGCATCGCCCGCGCGCTCTACCACGACCCGGAGGTTCTGGTGTTGGACGAAGCCACCAGCGCTTTGGACAACATGACCGAACTGGAAGTGATGGAGGCCATTCACGGTTTGGAGCGGCGCAAGACGATCATCATCATCGCCCACCGCCTGAGCACGGTGAAACGGTGCGATTACATCTACTTCCTTGAACACGGCAAGGTGGTCGGCGAAGGCGATTACGAGCAACTTCTCGACCGCAGTCCCAAATTTCAAAAAATGGCCGCCGCGGGATGATGGGAAGATGGGATGATGGGATTTGTTATTCTTCGCGAGGCGCTCCGTTGAGGTGTCGCTTCGCTCGGTAGGATTGGAATCCCCGTGGCATCCGGCCTTGCCGGATGAACTGATCAAAGCGGATTCCATTTCGGAAAACCCGTAGCATCCGGCCTTGCCGGATGAGTGCTTAAAGCAGTTTTTTTGATTGGGAATCGTAGCATCCGGCCTTGCCGGATGAACTCCGACCCACGACTCTGGAAGGAGCGGCGTGCTTTAGCCGCCGACTTAAACACCGAACCGGCGACACGGAGCATTCGACAAGCTCAGCCGTTCAACTGAGTTCGCCGAAGGCCGAGTCAAGGTCTTCCCCAGGAAAGTAATTTCGAATATCTTGTGGAGGGGTCTCCTCTCTGTCGCACCAAGCAGGCGGGTGTCCGGTCTTCATCTTTCAAAGTTGAGCGTTGAGCGTTGAGCGTTTTCCGGATCATGTGTTTCCCCCCTGGAGCAACCGGCTCCCTGCCACACCAAGCAGGCGGGTGTCCGGTCACATCTTTCAAAGTTGAGCGTTGAACGTTGAAAGTTGAACGTTTTCCGGAACCAAAACGCTCAACGTCCAACGCTCAACGTCCAACGTTCAACGCTCAACGTCCAAAGGCCACGCCTCCAATTCCTTCTACCTTCTACCTTCTACCTTTTTCCTTCTCTTCCGTCCTCCGTCTTCCTTCGCCATGGCCCGAGTTTGTATTGTCATTCCGTGTTTGAATGAGGAAGCGGTCTTGCCGTTGCTCTTTGAGCGGTTGACCAAGGCCGCCGACGACTGGCGGGAGGAGTGGTCGGTGATTTGCGTGGACGACGGCTCCACCGACCGGACATGGGAATTGTTGTGCGGCCAAGCCCGCGGCAACCCGCACTGGTCGGCCATTTCCTTTTCCCGCAATTTCGGCCACCAAACCGCCGTGTCGGCCGGAATTTTCCACGCCCGCGAGGCCGACGCGGTCATTGTGCTGGATGCCGATTTGCAGGATCCTCCGGAAATCCTCGGAGCTTTTCTCGAAGCCTGGCGCAACGGCGCGGAGGTGGTTTACGCGGTCCGCCAAAAGCGCAAGGAGCGGGCCTTGAA
>PXDN01000393.1 GCA_003566375.1 Opitutia bacterium | reverse complement strand
TGAACGCGCATCGCCAAGCCAAAGCAGGTTTTTCACTCGTCGAAATCATGACGGTGACCATGATCGTGGGACTGCTCGCCTCACTGGCCGTTCCCGGCATTGAATCGGTGCGCATCAAATCCCAGAACAGTGCCTTATTGAGAGATCTCCGGACATTTGAGGGAGCCTTTCTCCTCTACATTATGGAAAACGGGCACTGGCCCTCGGATCAAAACCGGGGCGTGTTGCCGCCGGAAATGATGGGTTATCTTTCCGAACACAATTTCACCCGCCCCACTCCCATCGGGGGACAATATGACTGGGATCCCAGCTCATCGGGCAGCTTGCCTGGCGGCATCCAGGCCGCGGTTTCCGTGCGGGACCACCGTGCGAATGACAAGCAAATCGCCGCTTTGCTGGCCAACTACGACGACGGGAACCCCGGCACCGGCCGCATCCGTGTCAATGGATCGGATCTCCACTTTGTGATCGAGTGATTGGCGCCTTTTCCGGTGCGATATTTCGCGCCCTAAATGCGTGTCGCCATGACCACGTCCCGCTCTGGCGAAACTGTGAACGACTGCTGGTGTTCCCCCTTGCGTGTCGACCCGGTTTCCCGCAGTGTGGAAACTTTCCTTTTCGGGGCGCGCCCGGCCAACCATGGGAGCAACTGTCACCAGATCAAAAAAAGCCTTCACCTTGCTCGAGGTCCTCGTGGCCCTCGCCATTTTCGCGTTGGCGGCGGTGGTGCTCAGCTCCGCCTACCTGAACGTCATCACCGGCTACGAGATGGTGCGCCGGAATCACGCGATGGAGGAGGATTTGCGCTGGGTGCGCTCGATGGTGTTGCAGCAGGCCGACCGGGAGGAGGTCGAGATGGGAGGGGATCTCGAAAGCCCCTACCTCGGGCTGGTCACCTGGCGGGCCTTGGTGGAGCCGCTGCCGGTGCCGGATTTGTTTTTCGTGACCTTGGAGATTTCGTATTCGGGGGAGGGGGAGTTGTCGGCGGGTGAATTGGCCCAGAGTTTCACCCTGATGCGCCCGACCTGGTCGGAACCGGTGGACCGGGCCGTGCTGCAGGAAGAGACCGCCCAACGGTTGCGTGAATACCAGATGGCAAGGGAGGGCCGTTCCTGATGAACCGCCTCCGGATTCACCGCGCCGGTGCCAAACTTCGGCGGGCGTTCACGTTGCTGGAGGTGCTGCTCGCCCTCAGTCTGGCGTCCATTTTGATGGCCTCGACCACCTTTTTCATTTTCTCGATGGCGGAGCTGTGGGGCGGCGGTTCGGAGGAGAGGGTGTTTGAGCGCCACGCGCGCGGGGTGACCCGTTTCCTGCAAAACAGTTTTCAGCAAAGCCTCGCCGCCCGGGATCCCGCCATGCCGGGGCGGGTTTCGCTGTTGCGGACGCCGGGGCAGGGCTCGTTCGAGGAGCCGCTGATCGCCTTCGAACTGATGGAGAGTCCGGGGTTTCTGGTGTGGCCGGATCAACGGCTGCCGAATGTGGTCTGTTACCTGAAACTGGTGGAGAACGAGGGGTTGTTTCTGCTCTGGCACTCGCGGTTGGAACTCGGGTTCGAGGAAGAGGAACCGCGGGCAACGCTGCTGACGCCGTTTGTCACCGCCATGGCCTACGATTATTATGATTTTGAAAACGGATTGTGGTCGCACGAAGCCATGCTGCGCACCGGCGAAGACGGCGAATACGAATTGCCGACCCGCCTGCGCCTCACCTTTGAATACGACGGGTTTTCCTTGGAAACCGTCCTGGTCCTGCCCCGTCAAAATGTTTCCGTCGCCCTTTTTTGAACCATGACACGGCGCCGCAAAAACGCATCGGTCCTCCTGTTGACGCTCTTTCTTATCCTCCTGGCCTCCATCGCGCTGGTCCGGTTCACGGAAAAGGCGATGTCGGAGATTCTCGGGGAAGCCCTGCATGTGGAGCGGGACCGCCTGCGCATCGAAGCCTTTTCCATTCTGGAAACCACCGTGGCCGTCTTGGCCGACGTGTCGCGCATCAACGGGGCGCTTTGGGATCCCGAGCAGGGGTGGGCCGACCCGATGGAATACGCCGGGCTGGTGGTTCCTGAGGGATTGGACGTGCGGATCGAGTTCAGCGACGAGATGGGGAAAATGCCGCTGTCGCAGATGAGCCGCGACCAATTGATCCTGTTGTTTGAGGTGCTCGGGTTGGAGCCGACCGTGGCGATAGATCTTGCTGATTCCTACGAAAATTGGATCGGCACCGGCCAACAGGCGGAGGGGAGCATTGATCGGGAGTATGAATTCTCGGAGACACCCTACCGGCCTTCCCGCCAACCGCTGCAAAGTTATCACGAACTGGCGGCGGTGAGCGGATTCCGCGACCTGTTTTTCGATGCCCAGGGAGTGCCCAATTCCCTGATGCGCCGGTTCGCCTCCATGGTTTCCCTCTACCGTTTCCAACGAGTCAATGTGAATAGCGCCTCCCCCGAAGTGATCCAAGTCTGGTCGAATTTCGGCGAACGGGAAGTGGCCGCGATGGGCTCCCAGATGTCCCGGTTCCGTTCCGATGAGATTCTCTATTTCCGCGACCTCGGGGAAGCCAGTGCCCAACTCGGGCTTCCCTTCGAGGGAAACCGCTACGGCGTCGCCACCCAGTGCGTGCGCGTGACCGTGACGGTCACCGACGGCCCGACCGACTTCGTGGTTTCCACCGTGATCGCACCGTCCGGGGCCGCCGAAAACCTGCGCCCCTCGGCGGGC
>PXDN01000280.1 GCA_003566375.1 Opitutia bacterium | reverse complement strand
GCGGGTTCTCCGAAGCCGAAGCTCCCTCGCTGACACCGACCGTCTCGGTGCGAATCGTCTTCCCCCGGGCAGGCGCACGGTAGTCATCCGCCGCGCTGCACCCGCAGTCAATCCCGGCGCGCGACTCCATCGCCCCAGCCGTCGAAACGATGTCATCCGGAATCAGAAACAAAACAGCGACCAACCATCCAACAGCCGGAAAAATAGGATCGTTCTCATGCCGCATCCACAACCTTCCATTGACCGAAAAAGGACTTCCCAGAAATAACAGGCACTGGCGCTGAAGGCGCAGCGAGTGGGATAACGTTGCCCCATCCCACGACAGATAATGGTTAAGTGGTTACACGTATCCCAGGGACCGGTCAAGAAAATCCTCCGCATCTCCGTGGTGATTCCATGCCTTTTTTTTTCGTGTGGATTCGTCAGCTGCGCGGGCAGGAGGCAAATTCAGGGTTCCCCCGGCCACAAAAAAAACGCTTCCCCCGCCGTTGACATCCGATGGGGGAGGCGTTTTTATTAGAAGTTGGTTATCCTCTCCTCCTTTAGGATAAAAAGGGGAGCGGAGGAACCGCCGTCTGGACAAGGGCGGACGCCAGGGACGGCCGCCGACGCGATTTTAAGCGGCTGAGACGCCCGCTTCGCTTGTCTTTTCGGCGAATTCCTCCGCAAGTTGTTCGAGCCTGACCTCTTTTTCGACCAAAAGCTGCCCCTTTTCACAGAGCAGGTTTTCGCTGTCCTCCAGGAATGCCTCCCGTTCGCGCAACGCGTTTTCCGCGTCCCGCAAGGTTTTTTCCCGGCGTTCGATTTCCTCGCGCAGGGCGAGAAGGCGGTCGCTGTCGAGGCATTGCCGTTCGCGCTCCGCCAGCGCTTCCTCCCGCGCCTGCAGAGCGGCCTCGGCCGCCCGTAAATTGTGATCTTTGCGTTGCAGCGCCAATTGCAGGCGGCGCATGGCAAGGCGGGTCGAGGGGGTGGCGACGCCCGCGGCGGAACGGCTGAGGGCTTTCTCCCTCGCCTTGATGATGGATTCGCGGGCGGCGAACAACGCCTCCGTTTCGCGGATGGACAATTCCCGTTCGTTTAGATCTTTTTCGCGGGCGTCCAATTCCCGGTCCCGCTCGACCAACTGTCGCTCGGCCTCTCCGGTGTGCCGTTCGATTTCAACGAAGGTGGAAGCTTTTATGAGATTGCGCGGGTAGGCATGGTTTTCCACCACCCACGAGGCGGCCCCGGATTGGGGATTGCGGTTGAGCGACAGGCGCGCAACCGGTTTCTCCGGCTTGGGAATGCGTTTCAACTCCTCACTGCTGATAACCGGTTTGGGCTTGGCCGCGGGGGACTGGTTCTCCCCGACCGCGCGGGTTTTGAATCGTTTATTTCCTATCGCAATCATGGCTCGGGTTTAGCTTGGGTAAAGGTTAGTAACGGGGGCTCTTGGTCTGGCCGCTGCGAAAGAACGCCGACATTTTCCCCATGAATGACTTGGGCCGCGCCTCCTCCACCGGGCGGGGGAAGAGCCGGAGGGTCAGCACCTTGGCAATGGCCTCGCACTCGGGATCGTTCAGGTGCAGGAAAAACCGGTCGATCGGTTCTCCCGAGCGGGCGAGGACGGCGAGAGCGGATTTCTCCTCGTGGAACCACGGGAAGAGGTGTTCGATCTCGCGGCAAAGGGCTTCCTCAATTCGTTCGCAATCCGGAGCCGGGCCGGTGCGCGCACCGTGATGGGCGGTCGCCAGCAGCCGGTAATCCCCGGAAGGCAAAGAGCGAATGAGCAGCGCGATGGCCTCGGCGAAATGCAGGCCCTTGCTGCCGGCCCGGATCGGCAAAAACCTGGTCAGCGCGGAGGTGTCGGCATGGGTGAGCGCGTTGAGGAATTGTTTGACTTCACCGTTGACGAGAACCGTCTGGGCGAGGTTTTGCAAAAAGTGGATGGCGTCGGAAAGGGTTACGCTGCCTTCGGCGGCGCAGAGGTCCTTGGTCGCCAGGGAGAGTCCGGTGAACTTGACCGGGTAGCCGGGAGGAATGTCGTTCCGCTTGAGCAGTTGCACGGTCGTCTCCTTCTTTTTGGCCGGAGGCGGGGCGGTTTCCACCATCCCTTGAAACGGCTGATCGAAGGCGGCGGTTTCCTTGAGGATGTCGAGCAGAAGCGTGAGCCGCTGCGGCTGCCCGTCGAGACCGGGCGCCGTCGGCAGTTCCTCGAACGAGTAATCCAAGTATTTGGACGGCGTTTCCCCGCTTTCCCGCAATGGCCAGGAAAGGCCGATGTTTTGCGCCAGTTTGTGCAGGTGCGTGTCCATCAGCATGGAACTCATGAAGTGGGCGCGCAACTGGCTCCAGTCTTCGGAGGTGTGGGCGTAGATCGGACGGGTGGGAAGGGTGTTCATGGAGGTGATGGTGGATGGATGGATGAGATGGATGGTTTAACTGTGGAAGCCGGCCAGCGGCGACGGATTCGTCCGCGCGGCGGGGCCGGGTGCAATCAATTCGTCGGCGAGGGAGAAGTAGTCTTCGATGACCGATTCTCCCGCGGGTTGTTGGCCCACCAGCAAAACCGGCAAACCAAGGGTGACCGCGCGCCGCACGATTACGGCGTCGCGAATCACGGTGTTGAAAATTTTGGCGGAGGCCCCGGTCTTTTTCTGGGTTCGAAACTGATTCAGGCGAAATTGCATCCGCATCTTGGGTACTTCGATGTCCACATTGGCTTTGACCGAGTTGAAAAAGATCCCCTGGATTTCGGCGGGGCGTCCCATGTCGGCGCGGCGGAAGCTGGCGGAGAGTTCCTGAAACTGGCCGAGCTTCTCCACGAAAAGCGTGAACCCGATCAGGCTCAGGGCGTCTGGATTGGAGGGAATGTAAATTTCGTCACTCGAAAACAAACCGCACTGGGCCGCCCGCAACACGTTGGGCGGACAATCAAACAGGATGTAATCATAATCCTTCTCCAATTCCGCGATTTGATCGCGAAACGTGAGAAAGGCCGGGGATCCGGCGGGCGGTTGGTAATCATGCTCCAGGTCGATCAAGCGAAAGGTGGTCGGGACCATGTCGAGGCCGGGGAGAAGCTTGGTTCCGTTCCGGTCTTCCAGCACGTCTTTTTGCACGCAGTCGCACATGTGCACGGTGG
This sequence comes from Opitutia bacterium, assembly GCA_003566375.1. Classification (GTDB taxonomy): domain Bacteria; phylum Verrucomicrobiota; class Verrucomicrobiia; order Opitutales; family T3Sed10-336; genus T3Sed10-336. Next base: position 9,034 of record PXDN01000280.1, on the reverse strand, counting down.
CCGGCTCGAAAATGGAGAAAACCGAACCCTCGGACTGGCTGTTGAGGGCGTTCCACCGCTCCAGGCGCATCAGCCAGATGCTGGCGTTCGATTGGGCATCCAAATCAATCAACAGCACCCGGTGCCCCCGGTGCGCAAGACAGGAAGCCAAATTGACGATCACAGACGTCTTGCCGACCCCGCCCTTGTAATTGATGAAACTGATTTTTCGAGCCATATAGGAGATTGTGTCCGTTTATTTACCCACCTTGTTTCCTCAAACAAGTCCCAACTGGAACTCCATGGACAAGCAAACCGGACAAACCCCGATATGTCTAATGAAAAAGCACTTGCGACCTGTGAAACAAGTGTAAAAAGAAAAGCCGCCCGGCGCGCCCGGAAAGACGGGGCCACACCGGCCGGCTTTTGCTTGTGTAACTATAAATACAATACGGCGGCTCCCCGAAGGGCTTACCCCGCCACCAGGTTGAGGATCTTACCCGGCACAAAGATCACTTTGCGCACGGTTTTGCCCTCCAGGTGGGGAGCCACCCGAGGGTGGCTCCGGGCGAGCGCCAGCACCTCCTCCTCGGCGGCCCCGGCCGGGACCATGGCGTCGCCCCGCAGCTTGCCGTTGACCTGAAACACGATCTTCACCTCGTCGGCGGTGAGGCGGGAGTCGTCCGCCTTGGGCCAGGGAGCGTCGGCCACCGAGGGTTTTCCGCCAAGGCGGACCCACAATTCCTCCGCGACGTGCGGGGCGAAGGGAGCCAGCAGTTGCACGAATTGGCGGATGGTCTCCCGGGCGGTGGATTCGGTTTTCTGAAGGTGATTGATGAAAATCATCATCTGGGAAATCGCGGTGTTCAGGCGCAGCGCGTCGATGTCCTCGTCCACCTTGCGGATGGTGGCGGCCAGCAGGCGGGCGGTCTCCGGATTGGTCTCCCCGCCGTCATGAATTTTTGGCGACAGCTTGCCGTCGCGGCCGACGATTTCGCGCCAGACTTTTTTGAGGAAGCGGAACACCCCCTCGATGCCTTTGGTGTTCCAGGGCTTCATGGCCTCCAGCGGGCCGAGGAACATCTCATAGAGGCGCAGGGCGTCGGCGCCGTAATCGGCGATGACGCTGTCGGGATTGACCACGTTGCCGAGGCTTTTCGACATCTTGTTGCCGTCCTCGCCGAGAATGATCCCCTGGTGAAACAGTTTGAAATACGGTTCGTTTTGGGGAACCACGCCGAGGTCGAACAGAAACTTGTGCCAGAAACGGGCGTAGAGCAGGTGCAGCACCGCGTGCTCCGCCCCGCCGATGTAGAGATCGGGAACGCCCCAGTATTCCGCCAGCTTGGGATCGACCACGCGCTCCCAGTTGCGCGGGTCGAGGTAGCGGAGGTGGTACCAGCAGGAGCCGGCCCATTGCGGCATGGTGTTGGTTTCGCGGCGGCCGCGCACCCAGGCTTCGCCATCCGGTTTCGGCTCACGGGCCGGAACGGCCTCGCCGGTTTGCCAGTTGAACCAGATTTCCAACCACTCGGGCAGATTGGCCAGCGGGCTTTCCCCGGTGCCCGACGGCTGGAAGGAGGCGACTTCCGGCAAGCACAGCGGCAGGGATTTCTCCGGCACGGAGACCGCGCGCAACACCTGGCCGTCACGGCTGGTGGTGACCGGATCGGCTGGTTTGCGGTCGTCGCCGATGGCGGCGTAGTCCTCTTCCGATACCCATACTATGGGAAACGGTTCGCCCCAGAAACGCTGGCGGGAGAAGAGCCAGTCCCGCAATTTGTATTGCACGGTCGCCCGGCCCCGGCCCTGTTCTTGCAGCCAATTCGTGATCCGTTGTTTCGCCTCGGCGGTGGGCAGCCCGTCAAGGAAATCCGAATTCACGTTAACGCCTTCGCCGGCGAAACACTCTTCGTCCTTCGGGTCCGCTTCCTTGGGAGGAGCGACCACCCGCTTGATCTCCAAGCCAAATTTTTGGGCAAATTCATGGTCCCTCTGGTCGTGGGCGGGCACCGCCATGATCGCGCCGGTCCCGTAGCTCATCAGCACGTAGTCGGCGATCCAGACCGGGATGCGGGCGTTGTTGACCGGATTGACCGCGTAACTTCCGCTGAAGACCCCGCTTTTGTCCTTGGCCAGGTCGGTGCGGTCGAGATCGCTTTTGGCGGCGGCCTGCATCACGTATGTCTTCACCTCGGCGCGGTTTTCCGGCAGGGTGAGTTTCTCCACCAGCGGATGTTCCGGCGCGATCACCATGTAGGTGGCGCCAAACAAGGTGTCGGGGCGGGTGGTGAAAACCCGCAGGCTTTCCTCCACCCCCTCGAGGGCGAATTCCACCTCCGCGCCCTCGGAACGGCCGATCCAGGCCTCCTGCTGGCGCTTGGTCGATTCGGGCCAGTCGAGGTCCTTCAAATCGGCCAGCAACCGGTCGGCGTAGGCGGTTATTTTCAACACCCATTGGCGGAGGTTGCGGCGTTCCACGGGGTGGTTGCCCCGCTCGGAACGGCCGTCCACCACCTCTTCGTTGGCCAGCACGGTCCGCAGCTCCGGGCACCACCAGACCGGACGCTCGTCCACGTAGGCCAGCCCCTTGCGGAAAAGCTGGAGAAAGATCCACTGCGTCCAGCGGTAGTAGTCAGGATCGGTGGTGTCGATCTCCCGCGACCAGTCGTAGGCGAAGCCAAGGCGCTCGATCTGGCCGCGGAAATTGGCGATGTTGCGCTTGTTGGTTTCCGTCGGGTGGGTGCCGGTTTTGATGGCGTATTGCTCGGTCGGGAGGCCGAAGGCGTCCCAGCCCATCGGGTGCAGCACGTTGAAGCCTTTGGCCCGCCGGTGCCGCGCCACAATGTCAGTGGCGGTGTAGCCCTCCGGGTGGCCGATGTGCAGGCCCGCTCCGGACGGATACGGAAACATGTCCAGCACGTAGAACTTCGGCTTGGCGTCGAAGTCCCTGGCCCGGAAGGTCTCGTTCTCCTTCCAATACCGCTGCCAGGTCGCCTCGATGTCCTTGAAATTGTAATCCGCTTCGTTAGTGGCCATGGGAAAAAACGGCCAGAATTGGCCAAAAGCCTCCGCGCGTCAATCCCCCGGGAAAGGCGAAACGCCGGGCCCGGGGCATCCCGAGTTGTCATCACCCGGAACGGGCTTCCCGACTCGTTTCGTTACCATGACTTGAAAGTCCAAGCTCTGGTAAGACGACAGCCGACCGGCGAACAACCCCCAACCCGGTTTGGCGGACCGCTCTTGGGAGCGCCAGCCTTCAGGCGGCGAAACGAGACCCCGGAGGGACAACTTGCACACCGCATGCCGCCCACTGAAGTGGGGCGCTCCTTCTTACAAACCGCCATCCAGGAGAATGGCTGCGTAACCCATGTCTCCAGCACTCACTGACTCCCTTTTATCGTCCGCGCTCCGCTTCGTGCCGCACTTTCCCGTTCACGATGGTGTAAACAACGTTGATTTCTGAAATAACTTCGTCGGGCACGGTCAGGAGGTTGTGGGAGAGCACGGTGATGTCGGCGAATTTCCCCGGGGCGAGTGTGCCGAGTTCCTCCTCCCGGAAAATCGCGCGGGCTGCGTCGCGGGTATAGGACCGGAGGGCTTCCTCCCGGGTCATGCGCTGCTCGGGGGAAAACAATCGGCCGGCGCCCATGTCGCGCGTGACCGAGGCATGGAAACTGGCGACCGGGTCGAGATCCTCGACCGGGGCGTCGGTGCCGTTGACGATGATTGCGCCGGAGTCAAGCAGGGCGCGCCAGACATAGGCCCGTTCGCGGGCGCGCTCCGCGCCAAGCCGGTTTGGCACCCAGGGACCATCGGAAGTCGCGTGGACGCCCTGCATCGAGGCGATAACACCCAGACGGGCAAACCGGGGCACGTCGTCCGGGTGAATCGTCTGGGCGTGCTCAATGCGCCAGCGCCGTTCGCGGCCGTCGATGCCGGTCTCGGCCCAAATCCGTTCATAGAGGTCGAGGGTTTCCCGGTTGGCGCGGTCGCCGATCGCGTGGACGCCCAATTGCAGATGGTGACGCACGGCGAGGCGGGCGGCTTCCTCGATATCCTCGACGGGCGTCGTGTTGAACCCGGTGTGACCGGGCCGGTCGGCGTAGGGCTCCAGCAGCCAGGCGCCGTGCGTGCCCATCGCCCCATCCATCGCTTTCTTGATACCGCCCACGGTGAGAAAGGAACCGTCCCGGTTTTCGCGGACCAGCCCGCCGAGGGATTCCGCCAGGCGCGCGTTGCTGTCGCGGGCCATCACCCAGAGACGAACCGGAAGTTCTCCCCGGTTGTCCATTTCCCGCAAGACCCCGATGGCGGCGATGGAGGAACCGGCGTCCTGGAAAGTGGTGACGCCCTTGGCCAAGGCCTCGCGGGACGCCAGTTTTGCCATTTCCCCGATATCCGGACGCCAAAGCCGGGTCACCGGGCCGAGCAGGCCGCCGGCCCGCTGGCGAAAAGCCCCCGTCGGGTTGCCGTCCGGGCCGCGGACAATCTCGCCGCCGCGCGGGTCGGGGGTTTCAGCGGTAATGCCGGACATCTCCATGGCCCGCTGGTTGGCAAACGTCATGTGTCCGCTGGCGTGGGTGAGCACCACGGGATTGTCAGGCGAGACGGCGCTCAATCCATGATGAACCGGGAGGCCGCCCACCACAAACTCGGGCGGTTCGTCCCAATCGTCCTGGTGCCAGCCCCGCCCGCGAATGAGTTCGCCCGGTTCCGCCCCCTCCACCGCTTTTGCCACCAGAGCGACGATCTCTTCCCAGCTTCGGCGGTTGAGAAGATTGAGTTGCAGTTTGGCGTTTCCGATGCCGGTGAAATGCCCGTGGCCTTCAATGAACCCCGGAACGGCGGTCAACCCGTCGAGGTCGATCACGCGGGTCCCCGGGCCAATGTGCTTGCGGATCTCCCGCGCGCCGCCGATGGCCGTCACGCGCCCGCCCCTCGCGGCGAGCGCCTCCGCTTCCGGCCGGTCGTCGTCCATGGTGAGGATGGTGCCGCCGGTTAAAACCAGATCGGCCGGTTCCGCGCCGCCGTCAGCGGCCAAGGTGGCCGCGAAGGCCGAAAGCAGAAGAATCGTGGTGCGTTTCATTGGCAAAGCGGTGATGAACCTCATTTTGTAGAGACCGGTCATGCTCCTGGCAAGAGGCATGGAGGCGCGGGGCCGCGATTTACCGCAATTCCCCGACGCAGGGGGTGTCTAAAAGCTGCCACATCTCCGGGGGAACTTCATTCACGGCCGTTGACACCGTAAACCGGAATCTCCACAACCCGCCACCCCGGTTCGGCGGTTCCGGGATATCCTCTTTGACAATGGTGCCGGTCCGCTGTCTCGTGTGGACTTTGTTCACCAACATCTTTTTTTGCCAATGAAGTCTTCCAAACGAAGCGCCCGCCCGGCGGTCACCACCGCCAACGGTGGTCCCAGCGCCACCGATTTCCGCGACGCCATCCACGATCACTTGAAATTCACGCTGGCCCGCGATCCCGATAGCGCGACCAAACGCGACTGGTGGATCTCCACCTCGCTGGCCGTCCGCGACCGCATCCTCGACCGGATGATCCGCACCATGGCCGCCCACAATCAAAAAAACACGCGCCGGGTTTATTACCTCTCCCTCGAATACCTGATGGGCCGCCTGCTGACCAACAATCTGATCAACGCCGGCGTGCGCGACCAGGCGGTGGCCGCGGTCAAGGATCTCGGTCTCGATCCCGAGAAGATTTTCGACGAGGAGGCCGACATGGGGCTCGGCAACGGCGGCCTCGGCCGGCTGGCCGCCTGTTTCCTCGACTCCCTCGCCACCCTGGACCTGCCGGCGGTCGGCTACGGCATCCATTACGAGTTCGGCCTCTTTCGCCAGGAGATTCTCAATGGCCAGCAGGTCGAGCACCCGGACAACTGGTCGCATTACGACGACCCGTGGGAAATCGTGCGGCCGGAATACACCCAGACCGTCCGCCTCTACGGGCGGGCGGAGACGCGGTTCGACGACTTCGGCAACAGCCGCATGGAGTGGGTGGATGCCAGCACCGTGCTCGGCGTCCCCTTCGACATCCCGATTTGCGGCTTCGGCACCAACACCGTCAATTTCCTGCGCCTCTGGGAATCGAAGGCCTCCGAGGAGTTTGATTTTCAGATTTTCAACGCCGGCGGCTACGTCGAGGCGGTGCGGGAAAAGGCGATCGGGGAAACCATCTCCAAGGTTCTTTACCCGAACGACCAAACCGAGTCGGGCAAGGAGCTGCGGCTGGTGCAGCAATACTTTTTCGTCTCCTGCTCTCTCCAGGACATCATCCGCCGGTTTCACAAAAACAACGGCGACTGGAAGGATTTCCCGGAACTCGTCGCGATCCAATTGAACGACACCCACCCAACCCTCGCGGTGGTGGAGCTGATGCGGATTTTTCTCGATGAGGAAGGCATGGGCTGGGAGGACGCCTGGGCCATCGTGTCCAAAGTTTTCGCCTACACCAACCACACCCTGCTTCCCGAGGCGCTGGAGAAATGGAGCGTCCCGCTCATCGAAAAAGTCCTGCCCCGGCACCTGCAGCTCATTTACGAGATCAACGCGCGTCACTTGGAAGAGGTCGAGGCGCGCTGGCCGGGAGACGACGGGAAAAAGACCGATCTCTCCCTGATCGAGGAATCGAATCCGAAAAAGGTGCGCATGGCCTACCTCGCGGTGATCGCCAGCCACACTGTCAACGGTGTGGCCGCGCTGCACACCGAGTTGTTGAAGAAGCATCTCTTCGCCGACTTTGACGAAATGTTTCCCGGCCGGCTCACCAACAAAACCAACGGCATCACGCCCCGCCGCTGGTTGGCCGGATGCAATCCCCGGCTCTCCGCCCTTATCACCGATAAAATCGGCCCGGGCTGGGAAAAGGATCTCTCCCGGTTGAAACAACTGGAGAAATGGGCCGGCAACGCCGCTTTTCAAAAAGCGTTTCTCCGGATCAAGCACGAGAACAAGGTCGATCTGGCCGGGGTCATCCACCGCCTCACCGGCATCGAGGTCGATCCGTCGGCCATCTTCGATGTGCAGATCAAGCGGCTGCACGAATACAAGCGCCAACACCTCAATCTGCTGCACATCCTCGGCCTCTACCGGCGGTTGTTGCAAAACCCGGACCTCGACATCACCCCGCGGGTTTTCATTTTCGGGGCCAAGGCCGCGCCGGGCTACGAGATGGCCAAGGCGATCATCCACGCCATTTGCGCGGTCGGCGAGGCGATCAACAACGACGCCCGTATCGGCGGCAAGCTGAAGGTGGTGTTTTTGCCCGACTACGGGGTCACCCTGGCGGAAAAAATCATCCCGGCGGCCGACGTCTCGGAACAAATTTCCACCGCCGGCAAGGAGGCCTCCGGCACCGGCAACATGAAACTCGCCCTCAACGGCGCCCTCACCATCGGCACCCTCGACGGGGCCAATGTCGAAATCCGCCGGGAGGTCGGCGACGAGAACATTTTCATTTTCGGCCTCACGGTGGAGGAGGTCGAGGAGCTGCGCCGGAGCGGTTACGATCCGTTCGCCTTCTACCACCGCAATGACGAATTGCGGGCGGTGATCGATTGGCTCGGCTCCGGCTACTTCACGCCGAACCAGCCCAATCACCTCGGCATGGTCAAGGCCGGCCTGCTGTCGGGAGGCGATCCGTTTCTGGTGCTGGCCGACTATGCCGCCTACAGCGAAGCACAGGAGGCGGTGGACCGCGCTTACCGCGACCCGAAACAGTGGGCGCGCATGGCCATCCTCAACACCGCCCGCATGGGCTGGTTTTCCAGCGACCGGACCATCGCCGACTACGCGAAGGAAATTTGGAAGTTGAAACCGGTGAAAGTGAAATGACCGAAATGCCGGGAGCGTTTTTTTCATCCGCTTCCGGCACAATCCGCGCCGGGCCGGGTCGAACCCGTCAGCCAACGCTTTCATCCGATGGCGAACCAGACTGACAACCCGGCGGTGGCAAGCGGTGGAAACCCGCAACCGCGGGGGAGCGCGCAACCAGGAAACCCGGAGTTCGAGATGGACCATTCTTCTTCAATCCAACCCAGCCTTTTCAAACGCCGCTTCAGCGCCGCCGGGCGCTTGCGGAGAGCCCTTCTCCCGGCGCTCGTCGCCGTGCTTTGCGCCGCCGCCCTGCCCGCGCAGGCCGACGCCGGCGCCGCTGAGGAAAACGGCCATCCGTTTCCGGTGGGGGAACGCCTGACCTACCAGCTCCGCTGGGGCATCTTCATCGCCGGCACGGCGGTGCTGGAGGTCCATCCGTTAACCGAGATCGAGGGAGAGACCGCCCGCCATTTTTCACTCTCGGTCCGCACCACCCGGATGATGGACCGCTTTTACCGGGTGCGCGACCGGATCGACGGCTACGTTCGCGAGGATTTCGAGGGTTCCCTGCTGTATTTGGTGAAAAAAGAAGGGAATCATCCGCGCGACATCCGGGTGACCTACGATCTGGAAAACGGCACCGCCCAGTACGTCAATTTCGACCAGGAACCGGAGGTAATCGAGATTCCCCCGGCCACCCTCGACCCGCTGTCGGTCCTGTTTGCCTTCCGCAAAATGCAACTGGAGGAGGGCGAGGAATTCGAACTTCCGGTGGCCGACGGACGCCGGGCGGCCTACGGACTCGGGCAGATTGGGCGCTTGGAACGGGTCATGGTTCCGGCCGGCACGTTCAACGCCTTTGTGATGGAGCCGAACATGCGCGAAGTGGAAGGTGTTTTCGACCGCCAGCGCGGGGCGACCATCCGCATGTGGTTCACCGATGACGAACGCCGCATCCCGGTCCGCATGCAAAGCCGGGTCGCGGTCGGCAGTTTCCGGGCCGACCTGGCCTCGGTCGAGCGGATCGAATACCCGGCGGAAAACTGAGCGGCCCCGTCAGCGTTTGCGGAGGCGCTTGTCGATCTCACCGCCGGGCATCTCAAAAAAGGTGGCCGTGCCCCGCGGGCTGGTGAGGGGATTTTCGCACCGCAGGAGGCGGCGCGCCAGATTCACCAGCTCGGCGTCACTCACGCTCTCGCCGCCCCGCACCGCCCGGCGCG
>PXDN01000411.1 GCA_003566375.1 Opitutia bacterium | reverse complement strand
GCCACGCTGGGTGATTTGCTCGCCCAGCCACATCAGCATAATCGTCCCGGCCGTTAATATAATCGTCCCGTAAACCAAAAACCACCCGGCGGGAGCCATGATGACGGGACCGTACACATTTAGATCATAACCGGGAAACATCCTGCCCGGCGTCTGCAAGGCCAGAATGATCAACACGCTCTGGACCAAACAAATCGCCACGGTGGCGTAGCGGGTGTATTGGGTGATCTTTTGCCGGCCGACATCGCCTTCCTTCTGCAAACGGCTCAAAGCCGGCACCACCGCCGTCATCAACTGAAAAATAATGGCCGCGCTGATGTAGGGCATGATCCCCAACGCGCAAACCGCTCCCATGAGAAGCGCCCCGCCCGTGAACATGTTCACCATGCCAAGCAGCGCCCCGGCCGCTCCCGTGGTTTGATCCTCGAAAAAGGCTTGGAGCGGAATCGGGTTAAGACCCGGCAGCGGAATGTTCGCCCCGACCCGCGCTATGAACAGCAGGGCCAGTGTAAACAGAATGCGCTGCCGCAGCTCTGGAATCTTCAGGCAGTTGGTGAAAGCGGAAAGCATCGTCCGTTGTCAGTATTGAAAAAAAGCGTGTGTGAAAAAGGTCAGGCGGAAGCGACAATCGCTTCACCCCCGGCGGCTTCGATCTTGGTTTTGGCCGAAGCGGAGAATTTGTCGGCGGTGATTTTCACCGCGCGGCTCAATTCGCCATCGCCGAGAACCTTGATCAAGCCGGCGTTGCCGCGGATCAAGCCCTTTTCCACCAAAACGACCCGGTCGATTTCGTTGACCGACTCCAGTTTTTCGATGTCGCTCAGGTTGACGACCGCGTATTCAACGCGGAAATTTTTATTATTGAAGCCACGGTGCGGGAGTTTCCGGTAGAGGGGCATTTGACCGCCCTCGAAACCGATGCGCACGCTGCCGCCGGAACGGGCCGTTTGGCCCTTGCCGCCGCGTCCGCAGGTTTTACCCCGGCCGCTGCCCTCGCCGCGGCCCACCCGCTTGCCGCGCTTCACCGCGCCTCCCACGTTACTCAAATTGTGCAATTTCATAATGCTAATCCTGTCACCGGCTCACGCGCCTGAATTCAGGCGGAGCGGATTTCTTTGATCTGTTGGGCGGAACGCAATTGGCGAAGCCCGTCCAGAGTCGCGTTGACCACGGCCACATGATTGTTGGAGCCGAGGGATTTGGAGAGAACGTTTTTCACACCGGCGGCCACCAGCACGGCGCGCACGCCGCCGCCGGCGATAATGCCGGTACCGGCGCTGGCCGGACGAAGCAACACACGGCCGCCATCGTGTTGGCCGATGACTTCGTGCGGAATGGTGTCGCCGTTCAATTTGACCGCGACCAAGTTCTTTCGGGCCTGCTCGGTTCCTTTGCGGATGGCTTCGGGAACTTCATTGGCCTTGCCGTAACCGACGCCGATGCGGCCTTTTTGGTCACCGGACACCACCAGCGAGGAGAAGCTGAAGCGCCGCCCCCCTTTCACCACTTTGGCGCAGCGGTTGATGAACACCACCTTGTCGGTGAATTCCTGATCCTCAGGTTCGGGTGCGGGACGTTTGGATTGAAAATTTCTCATTCGGAAAAAACTGGTGGTTAAAATTCCAGCCCGGCTTCGCGGGCGGAGTCGGCAAACAACTTCACGCGACCGTGATAGCGGCGTCCGGAGCGGTCGAAAACAACGCGGGTGATCCCGGCGGCCTTGGCCTTCTCACAGAGGCGGGAGGCCACCTCGCGGGCGCCGTCGAGGTTTCCTTTCAGGCTTTTCTCCCGCAATTCCTTGTCGAGGGAAGAGAGGAAAACCAAAGTGCGGCCGGCGGTGTCGTCGATGCACTGGGCATAAACATGCTTGCCGCTGAAATGCACGGCCAGGCGGGGACGCTCGGCGGTGCCGTTGACTTTTTTGCGGATGCGCCAGCGGCGCTTCTGATTCAAAATGGCTTTTTTCTTGTAATTCATGGTGGTCTCCTTCCGTCCTTACGAAACGGTCTTGCCCTCCTTGCGGCGGACTTTCTCGCCCACGATGGTCACGCCCTTGCCCTTGTAAGGCTCCGGCGGATAGAAGCGGCGAATGTCGGCGGCAACGGCTCCGACCAGCTGCTTGTCGATGCCCTCCACCTTCACCTTGGTGTTTTCCGCCACCGTGATGGTGACCCCTTCGGGAATCGGATAATTGATGGGATGGGAATAGCCGAGCGCGAGATCAAGGATCTTGCCCTTGACGGTCGCGCGGAAACCAACGCCGTTGATTTCCAGGTCTTTGCTAAACCCCTCGGATACGCCGCGCACCATGTTGGCGATGATCGCGCGGGCGGTCCCGTGCATGGCGCGGGCCGGGCGGTTGGCGGACGCGGGATTCACCTGAACCTCGTTATCGGCAACCGCAATCGTGACGTGGCGGGAAAAATGTTTTTCGAGATTTCCCTTGGGCCCTTTGACGCTCACGGTGTTGTCGGACACCGAGACCTCAACTTTGGCCGGAATTCCCACCGGATTTTTACCAATTCTGCTCATGATGAATTCCTTTTACCAAACGGCGCAAATCAGTTCGCCGCCGACTTTTTGGCGGCGGGCGTCACGGTCGCGCATGACCCCTTGCGAGGTGGTGAGAATGCCGATGCCCAACCCCCCCAAAACGCGGGGAATGGAATCGGACTTGTGATAAATGCGGCAGCCGGGCTTGCTGACGTTTTTGATGCCTTTGATGGCGGAGGTGCCGTCAACGTATTTCATCTTCACCACGATTTCGCGATGGCCGCGTTCGTCGGTTCGTTCGCCGATTCCCTCCACGAAGCCTTCTTCGGCGAGAATCTTGCCGATGGCCAGCTTCAGTTTGGAATGCTGGGCACTGCACTCGGGATTGCCGGCGCGGCTCGCATTGCGGATGCGGGTTAGAAAATCACTAATCGGATCTTGCATGATGTGTAAAAAGGTTCAGTTGGATGATATCCGAACTTCCAACGGGAAAGTCACCAGGAGGCCTTGGTCACGCCGGGAATTTTTCCGGCCAGCGCCAACTCGCGGAAGGTGATGCGGGAAAGACCGAAACGGCGGATGTAAGCGCGGGGACGCCCGGTCATCGAACAACGGTTTTTGTACCGGACCGGGGAGGAGTTGCGCGGCAGTTTGGCCAGTTTGCGCTGCGCGATGAAAAACTCCTCGTCGGTCGTTTCCGGGTTGACGAGAATCTTTTTCAGTTCGGCCCGTTTGGGGGCGTGCTTTTCCGCCAAACGCTGGCGTTTCAAGTTACGGTGAATGGAAGCGGTCGTTGCCATGTGTGCTAATTCTAAATACGAAAAATGGTTGATCAGGAGGCGACGGCAGTGGTGGCGGCTTCCTGACGGCGGAACGGCATGCCGAAAAGGGAAAGCAGTTCGCGCCCCTCCTCGTCGGTATCAGCCGTGGTGACGATGGTGATGTCCATCCCGACGGTCCGTTTCACATTCTCGATGGAAATTTCCGGAAAGATGGTGTGGTCGGTGATGCCGAGGTTGTAGTTGCCGCGTCCGTCCAACTTGGTCGGAACGCCGCGGAAATCCCGGATGGAAGGCAGCGCCACCGCCAGCAGGCGGTGAAGAAACTCATACATGCGGTCCCCGCGCAAAGTCACCTTCACACCGACCGGCATGCCCTCGCGCAATTTGAAATTCGCGATGCTGACGCGGGCCTTGGTAATCACCGGCTTTTGCCCGACAATGAGACCGATGTCCTTGGCGGTATCCGTCACCGCGTTTTTATCGAGTGAAGCGCTCACCCCGCTGTTAAGCACGATTTTTTCAATCGCGGGAACTTGGTGCGGGTTTTTGTATCCCCGCTTTTCCTTTAATGCGGGAACGACTTTCTCGAAATAGAATGATTTTAATGCTGGCTGATTCATGTTGACTCCTGTCGGATTACCGACCCGACGGCACGGGAAAATTGACCAAAGGGTGATCCAAAACCAGTTCGACCGCCGGAAGCAAGCCGTAACCGGTGTATCCGTTTATTTTTTTTGATTTTGGCGTTCGTCGAAACGTTCCGCCCGCATCAGGTTGGAAATATGAAGCGAGTTTTCCCGCTCCACGATGGCACCGTTGGGATTATCCTGGGTCTTGCGCTGGTGGCGTTTAACCAGGTTCACTCCCTCCACGACGGCGCGTTCCTTCTTGGGAATCACCTGCAGGACTTTGCCGCGTTTTCCTTTTTGGGAACCGCTGAGAACGACCACGGTGTCTCCGGTTTTCAAATGTGACTTACCCATGATTACAAAACCTCCGGTGCCAGGGAAATGATCTTCATGAACTGTTTCTGGCGCAGTTCACGGGCCACGGGTCCGAAAATGCGGGTGCCCCGGGGATTGTTGTTGCCGTCCAAAATAACCACGGCGTTGCTGTCAAAGCGAAGGTAGCTCCCGTCGCTGCGGCGGATCGGGGCTTTGGTGCGGACCACCACGGCCTTCACCACCTCGCCCTTTTTCACCGATGCGTCGGTCGTGCTGTCCTTGATGTGGACGACGACGACATCTCCGACGTGGGCGGTGCTTTTCAGCTGCCCCAGGCGGCGAATCATCATCGCTTTGCGGGCGCCGGTGTTATCGGCGACCACCAATCTGCTGCGAAGTTGGATCATGGCTGGTTGTCTCTTTAGTTGCTGCTTTCTTCGGCCCCGGCCTCGGCTTGAAGCGCCTCCGCCGTCTCGGCGGCGACTTCTTCAATGTCCGGAACACTCTCGGCCACGCGGATCACCCGCCAGCGTTTCAGCTTGCTGAGCGGCCTGGTTTCCATGATCTCCACCTTGTCGCCCACTTTGCATTCGTCTTTTTCGTCATGCGCGTGGAGGACCGTTTTCCGATTGATCACCTTGGTGTACATCGGATGGGGAATCTTGTAGGCGATGGTGACCTTGATGGATTTTCTGCCCGAGCGGCTGGTGACCACACCGTTCAGGGTTTTTCGCTTGTTGCGCGGCTGAGTGCTCATGGTATTCAGGAAGCCTTGGCGGCCTTCGTTTTCTTTTCTGTCAAAATGGTTTCGTAACGGGCGATGTCGCGGCGCTTTTCACGCAGCTCATGGGTTTTTTCAATTTGCCCCGCCTGTTTCCGCATGCGCAGATTGAGCATGTCGGCCCGGCTGGAACGAAGGTTTTTCTCCAATTCCTCGACGGATAATTCTCTGATTTCGCTCGGTTTCATGGTAGCTGATCTTAGGCGGTGGTTTCGTCGCGGCTGATGAAGCGGCAACGGAATGGCAGTTTGGTGTCGGCCAGTCGCATCGATTCCCGGGCGATGGTGGCGGACACGCCGGAAATTTCGAAAAGGACGTTGCCGGGACGGATGACCGCCACCCAAAACTCGGTGGCGCCCTTCCCCTTGCCCATGCGGGTTTCGGCCGGTTTCTTGGATACCGGTTTATGCGGGAACACCCGAATCCACACTTTGCCTTTGCGCTTCATGTTACGGGTGATGGCGACACGGGCGGCTTCGATCTGCGCGCCGGTCATCCAACCGCGGTCCAGGGACTGGATGCCGAATTCACCGAAAGCGAGGGTGGTCCCCCCTTTGGCGTTTCCGGCGCGGCTGCCCCGGTGGCTTTTGCGGAATTTTGATCTGGATGGAAGTAATGGCATTGGAACTGTCGGTTATCGGTTCGCTCTATCCGGCGCGCGGCTCAGTCCTGGTCTTTGTTACAGATCCAGCACTTGACGCCGATGACGCCATAGACGGTCTTCGCCTCGGCGAATCCGTAGTCAATATTTTCACGAAGAGTGTGCAGCGGCACCCGGCCGGCCCGTTGTTTTTCGGTGCGGGCAATGTCCGCGCCGCCGAGGCGGCCGGAGATTTGGATGCGGATGCCCTCGGCGCCCACGCTCATGGTGCTCTGGACCGATTTTTTCATGGCCCGCCGGAACGCGATGCGGCGCTCCAGTTGCAAGGCCACGTTTTCCGCCACCAGTTGCGCGTCCAGCTCGGGTTTCTTGACTTCCTGGATGTCGAGGAGGATTTCCTTGCCGGTGGATTTGGCGAGGTTTTCCTTGATCTTGTCAAGTTCCTGGCCCTTGCGCCCAATCACGATGCCCGGTCGGGCGGTGAAAATCTTCACCCGCACGCGGTTGGAAGCCCGCTCGATCAGAATGCGGGGAACGGCGGCGAAGCGCAATTTGTCGAACAAATCACGGCGAATGAGATCGTCCTCCCGCAGGAGCCGGCCGAAATCTTTTTTGTTCGCAAACCACCGGGACTGCCAGTTGCGGCGAACGGCCAAGCGGAAACCAATTGGATTAACTTTCTGTCCCATGCTGGTATTATGTTAAAGAGTTGCTGACGATGATGCGAATGTGGCTGGTCCGCTTTTTAATTGGTTTGGCCGAGCCGCGGGCGCCGGCGCGAAAACGCTTGAGCACCGGACCGCACTCCACGAGGGCGCGGTGCACGATGAGATCATCCGACGAGAGATTCTCGTTGTTCTCGGCGTTGGCCACCGCTGATTTCAGCGTCTTGTGAAGAAGACGGGCCGATTTGCGGGGAACGAACCGCAGCTCTTCGAGAACCACCGCCGCCTTGCGGCCTTGGATTTCCCGAGCGACTTCCCGAACTTTCTTCGGCGACATCCGCGCAAATTTTGTTACAGCTTGAACTTCCATTGAATTACTTCCTTTTTAAAATGAAACCGTCTTAATAACCACCGCTTGGCCGGGCTCGATCACCCGACCCGACTCCAACTCCAAAATCACCCCGGCGGCACACTCGTTGCGAACTTCGACGAGCAAGATTTCGCCGACCACCTCGTCCTCCGCGTTCCGCACCAGGCAAACCATGCCGTTGCGAAAACCGGAATCGTAACCGCCGGCGATCAAAACCAAGTCCGCCTGGCTGGTCTCGCTCACGCCGTGAACCACGCCGGTGTTGGTGGCGTAAAACGGCTGGTGGACAAAGGCCGGACCCGGAGGAGCAGCCCGTCGTTCTTCCGCCCGCGGCGGCGCCGAATCAGCGAACACCCCCCACGGGAGGAGAACCCCCGCCGCCCATGCCGACGCGCGCGCCACCATCCGCGCGGAGGCGGTGGCGGTGAACGAGTGCTGGCAATCGGTTTTCATGACAAAGAGCGTGGGAACGGGTTTATTTCTTCGTGTGCGAACCGTGGGAACGGAAGGTGCGGCTGGGCGAAAATTCGCCCAGTTTGTGCCCCACCATGTTTTCCGTCACATAGACCGAAATGAAGGACTTGCCGTTGTGAACATCGAACGTGTGACCGACGAAATCGGGCGTGATGGTGGAACGGCGCGACCATGTCTTAATCGGGCGCCGCGCGCCGGATTGATTGGCGGTATCGACTTTCTCCTGAAGGGAGACGTCAACAAAGAAACCTTTTTTAATCGAACGGGCCATGGATTACCTCTTCAGTTTTTTGCCGGTGCAATGAACGAGAATCTGCGAGTTGGAGGGCTTGGAGCGTTTCCGCGTTGGGAAACCCTTGGCCAGCTGACCCCAGGGAGAAACAGGGTGACCGCCGCCGGAGGTGCGGCCCTCGCCACCCCCCATCGGGTGATCAACCGGGTTCATGGCCACGCCGCGAACCCGCGGGCGTTTGCCCTTCCACCGGTTGCGTCCGGCTTTGCCGAGCACCACGTTCTGGTGTTCCGAATTGCCGACTTCACCGATGGTGGCGCGGCAGCGGGAGTTCAGCAAACGGATTTCGCCGCTGGGCATCTTCACCGTGGCCTTGTCACCCTCGACATTGATCAGCTGGGCGGCGGCCCCGGCGGTGCGACCGATTTGGGCGCCGCGTCCGGGTGTTTGCTCAATCGCGTGGATTTTTGTGGAAGGCGGCATCACCGACAACGGCATGGCGTTGCCGGGAGAAAATTCAACCGCGCCGTTGGAACTGACCACGGTGTCGCCGGCCTTTACGCCCTTCGGAGCGATGATGTAACGCTTTTCCCCGTCGGCGTAGGCCAGCAAGGCCAAGTGGGCGGAACGGTTCGGATCGTATTCAATGGCCTGCACTTTGGCCGGAATGTCGATCTTGTCGCGCCGGTAATCGACCAAACGATACTGCCGCTTGTGCCCTCCGCCGCGGCGGCGGGACGTGACACGACCGTAGGCATTGCGGCCGCCGGTCCGTTTGCGGGACTTGACCAGTTTGCGCTGGGGGGCGTTTTCACGCGAAACCCCGTCGTTGGTGTTTTTGACGTAATACCGCTGGGTCGGCGTTAACGGATTGTGTGATTTTAAAGGCATGGCTGATTCCTCCGATTAGACGATCTCGATTTTGTCGCCCTCTTTCAGGGTCACGATCGCCTTTTTGAAACCGCTGGACCGCCCGTAGCGGCCATTGCGCAGGTTGCGTTTTTTCTTCGGTTTCACATTCATGACATTCACGCGGGTGACGGAGACGTTGAACGCCTTTTCAACCGCGCGGCGAATGGCGTGGCGGTTGGCGTCGTCATCCACTTCGAACACGTATTGTCCAAAATTGGACGAAAGCTGGTTCGATTTTTCCGTCATGCGGAAACTTTTGATTACTTGATCTGGCGTGCTCATTTGCTGTCGTCTCCGCTGATCCGTTGCAACAACCGGTCCAGCCCGGTGCGGGTGAAAATAATTTTGCCGTAGCCGGCCATGTTGAGGGAATTCACGTCCTTGGCCTCCACCAGATCCACCTTGGGGATGTTGCGGAGAACGCGGATGTTGTCGTCGCTGAAAACCTCGTCCACCACCATAACGCGCCCCTTGGGAGCGATGCCGCGGATGATTTTGGCCATCACCTTGGTTTTGAGCGGATTCGCTTCCAAAGCCTCGATGACCTCAATTTCGCCTTCGGAAGCGCGGTCAAACAGGCAACGCTTCAGGGCGAGGGTCTTCACCTTTTTGTTGATTTTCTTCGAGTAATCGCGGGGCTTCGGGCCGAACACGACCCCGCCGCCGCCCCACAAGGGGGAAGTGTTGCTGCCGGCGCGGGCGTTCCCGGTGCCTTTTTGGCGCCACGGCTTGCGGCCGCCGCCGGCGACTTCGGCGCGGGTTTTGGTGCTGGCGTTGCCCTGGCGGGCATTGGCCTGATAGCCCACGATCACTTCCTTGACCGCCTGCAAACCTTTTTTGCCCTCGAAGGCTTCGATTTGATTAAACTCGGCTTCCTCATTGGAAGCGCCGTCTTTGCTGTAAACTTTCAACTTCATGGCGCGGTTCCTTATTTCGACTTGGCTTTCTTGGCGGCGCGGATCAAAACCAGATCGCCGGTGGCGCCGGGAACACATCCGCGGACCATAATGAGATTTTTGTCTTCCATGATTTTAACCACGGAAAGATTTTGCACGGTGCGGCGCGCCCCGCCCATCCGGCCCGGCATCTTCTGGTTCTTGAAAACGTGCCCGGGAGTTTGGCACAGACCGATGGAACCGATGCGGCGGTGAAACATGGAACCGTGGGAAGCGGGGCCTCCGGAAACACGGAAACGTTTGACGACGCCTTGAAACCCCTTGCCCTTGGTGCAGCCAACCACGTCAATGGCCTGGCCTTCGCTGAAATGGGCGACGGTTAACACGTCACCGGCTTTCTGTTCGGGCGCCTCCGCGAAACGAACTTCCTTCAGGTTGCTGACCGGGGCGACCTTCGCCTTGCGGGCGTGGCCCACTTCGGCTTTGCTGAGACGTTGCTCCTTTTGTTCGGAGAAACCGATCTGCAGGGCGTTGTAGCCGTCCTTCCCGGTGTTCTTGACCTGCAGGACCGGACACGGTCCGGCCTCAACCACGGTGACAGGCACCAGCGTGTTGTCACCGTCATAAATCTGGGTCATGCCCAGCTTTCTGCCAAGTAATGCGATACTCATTGTTCCAAGCGGTAGGTGGAGCCTGGCGGCTCCGTTTACCATAGACCTACTTTAGAATAAACGGAATGGTATGTGTTTCAGGACTTCAGTCTTGTTACGATTTCCAATCCGAATTCGTTTCGGCGCGGTTAAAAGGTTAAACGTTAATGGTGATATCCACCCCGGCGGGCAGATTCAGTTTCTTCAATTCATCGACCGTTTGCGCGGTCGGTTCGACAATATCAATCAGACGCTTGTGCGTCCGGATTTCAAAGGAATCCATCGACTTCTTGTCAACGTGGGGAGAGCGGTTGACCGTGAAGCGCTCGATGCGGGTCGGCAGCGGCACGGGCCCCGACACGCGGGCGCCGGACCGTTTGGCCGTCTCCACAATGTCAAAAGCCGACTGGTCGATGACACGATAGTCGTAGCCTCTGAGTTTAATACGAATTCTTTGACCGTTCATGGCGTGGGAAGTCTTTCTCAAGTGCGCGCGGGAGCGCGGGAGGAAGTTTCGACAATATTCGCAAGAATACTGGCCGGAACTTGTTCAAAATGGGATGGCTCCATGGAGTAGCTGGCGCGGCCCTTGCTGAGCGAACGCACGTCGGTGGAGTAACCGAACATCGCCTCAAGCGGAACCTGGGCGGAGATGATGGTGGATGTGCCTTTGGACGTCATGTTTTGGATGCGGCCGCGGCGGCGGTTCAAATCGCCCATGATATCCCCCTGATATTCATCCGGAGTGCTGACTTCGACCTTCATGACCGGTTCCAGCAGAATCGGGCCGGCTTTTTTCATCGCTTCGCGCAGGGCGAAAATGCCGGCCATTTTAAACGCCATTTCCGAGGAATCGACGTCGTGGAACGAGCCGTCCACGATGCGGGCCTTGAAGTCGATCACCGGGTAACCGGCGACGGTTCCGTTGTGGGACGCCTCAATGATTCCTTCGATGGTCGGTTTGATGAATTCTTTCGGGATGGCGCCGCCCACGATTTCGCTGACCACCTCAACCCCTTTGCCGGCTTCGTTTGGCTCCACCTTGATAACGGCGTGACCGTATTGGCCTTTGCCCCCGGACTGGCGGATGAATTTCCCTTCTCCGTCGGAAGCCTTGGTGATGGTTTCGCGGTAGGCGATCTGCGGCTTGCCGGCGTCGGCATCCACCTTGAATTCGCGGAAAAGACGGTCGCGGATAATGTCGAGGTGCAACTCACCCATGCCGGCGATGATGGTCTGGCCGGTTTCAGCATTGGAGCTGACCCGAAAGGTCGGGTCTTCTTCGGAGAGCCGCTGCAAACCAAGGGACATTTTTTCCTGGTCGGCTTTGGTCTTCGGCTCGATCGACATCGAAATCACCGGTTCCGGGAACGTCGGCGGTTCCAAGCGAACGTCCAAATCCGGATTGGCCAGGGTGTCACCGGTGATGATGTCCTTCAAACCGACCACCGCGCAGATGTCCCCCGAATACACCACGTCAATGTCTTCGCGGGTGTTCGATTTCATCATCATCAGGCGGCTGACCCGTTCCTGACGGCGGGTGCGCGGGTTGACCAACACATCCCCTTTCTTGATGGTGCCGCTGTAAATCCGCAGGAAAATCAATTTCCCCACATACGGGTCGCTCCAAAGTTTGAAAGCCAGGGCGGTGGCGGGAGCACTGTCATCGGATTTGATGAGCACCGCTTCCTCCGAGCTGTCCTGGCCTTTGATGGCCGGGATGTCGAGGGGCGACGGCAGGTAGTTGACCACGCTGTCCAACAGGCGCTGCACGCCTTTGTTCTTAAAAGCGGACCCTGGAATGACGCCGACGAACTCAAGGGAAACGGTCGCCTTGCGGATGGCCAACTTCAGTTCGTTTTCGTCCAAATCCTCACCGGCCAGAAATTTTTCCGCGATGGTGTCGTCGTAATCGGCGACCGCCTCAATCAGCTTCTCACGGTATTCTTTCGCTTGGTCGGCATACTCGGCGGGAACATCGACCACGTCATATTTAACGCCCAGCGGATCCGTCTCATCATAGACATAGGCGGACATCCGCACCAAGTCGATCAGCCCTTTGAAATTTTCCTCCGCCCCGATCGGCAAATACAGCGGGTGGGCGTTGGCCCCGAGCTTGGTGCGCATGTCGTTGACCGCGCCCAGAAAATCGGCGCCGGTGCGGTCCATCTTGTTGACGAACGCGATGCGCGGCACCTTGTACTTGTCGGCCTGCCGCCAAACCGTTTCGGACTGGGGCTGCACCCCGGCGACCGCGCAAAACACGGCCACCGCCCCGTCGAGCACCCGCAGGGAGCGCTCCACCTCCATGGTGAAATCAACGTGCCCCGGCGTGTCGATCAGGTTGAACTGGAAATTGCG
>PXDN01000024.1 GCA_003566375.1 Opitutia bacterium | reverse complement strand
CTTCCCGCGGATCGAACCCGAAGGCGTAGGACCGCAGGAGGTGTTGTTCTTCCAAGGCGTCTCCAAAATCTCCGTCATCCTCCAGCAGGGCCTCCACCGTGGAACGCCATTGATCATACGGCGGCGGGGGAAGTAGGCCGACTCCCGCGACAAACGCGTGGCGGCTCACAAAGCCGTTGGAACCGTGCAAAACAAAACGGTAAAGCCCGGGCGCCAGCCGCCCCAACCGGTAGGTGTGGCGTTGACTGGTGTCGGCCGCGGGCTCATCGGCAGCCGGCGGCTCTTCAATCCGCGCCTTGGCCAGGAAGGTGTGCCCTTGCAGGCGGGTATCCTGTCCCCAGTGGGTGACGCGCCAGCCGGAGTCGCCCGGATGGAATTCCAAATCGGCAAAAACCATGCCGTTTTCTTCCCGCGTGGCAAACGCCAGCCACGGGCGTTCCGGGTCCGGTTCGCCCGGGCGGATTTTCACGTAAAAGCCGCCCAGCCGTCCGCCGGGCAGGGCGTTGCCGGCTTGGTCAAAAATGGTGTCTGGGCGCGCCAGCACCGCGTAAAAGCCGTTGGCGGCCGCGCTCCAACCGCCGCGCGGGGGAGGCGCCGCGTGGGTGGCGTGGACAACTTCACCGCCAAGGGCGGTCTGGAACACCTCCACGTTGCGCAACTCGGCATGCTCGAAATACCCGTCGGGGCCGCGTACCAAAATCGGCGCGCGCCGGATGGAATCCACATCCATGCCGTTTGCCGACCGGTAGGCGATTTGAAACAAATGCGGATGGGGAGAGCGTTCGGTGAGATTCTCCGCCTTCACCCGCGCCGTCGGAACGGCGTGCCCTTCGATGGTGAACCGTTCCGATCCGATGTGATGGCCGCGCGAGGTGACGTTGAATCCGTAATCGCCCGGGCGCAGGGTGCCCAGTTCATAGACATGGGATTCCTCACGCGTGACCGGAAGGCCGACATCGGTTTCGCCGCCGATTTCAACATCCACGAAAAAGCGGTTACCCACCCGTTTAACCTCGCCCCAGGAAAGAATCTTCACGTTGCTCGACGGCAGGATGAGGGTCAGCATGGCGCTGTAGTGGGCGGGTTCCGGTCCGGGCCTGGAGATCAGTTGCAACCCTCCGAATTTCACCAGCGGCCGGGGTTGTTTGGGAACGTCCACGCGGAAATTGCCGAGGTGTTCCCTCGGGAACAACTCTCCGTTGGCGCTTTTGACCGATTGCGTGAGCAGGACCCGGTATTCGCCGTTGTCACGCGCGGTCCATGTCCGCTCCCGTGGCAAAACCTCGTAACGGGCGGCGACCGGCGGTTGCAGGATGGTGATGGTCGGGAGGATTTCCCAATCGACCAGGCGGGCGAAGCGGTCGTAGCCGTTGGGGCCGGTGATCCGGATGTTGCGGTCCGAGAGGGAGTTTGTGTCGATGCCGGCCGGGTGCCGGTAAATCACGGTGATCGGGTGGGCGGTTTGCCCGGGTTCGGTCAACGGATCCGCTTGCAGGAGGACGCCGCCCTGGCCGTCGGGGTGAACCCGGAAAACCGTTTCGGCCATTTGCCGGTCGTTGATCAGAAACGCGAGGTGGTATTCACCGGGAGAAAGTTGTCCGAGTTTGTAACGGTGGCGGGACTGGTGGACAAGTTCCTCCGCCCGCAACAGGTCGTGGTGACGTTCGGCGCGGGCTGATATGGTAAAATAACTGCCGCGGCGCATCGGTTCGCCCCAGTCCGCCATGTGGTAACCCGGCAGGGTGAATTGCACGGCGGCTTCCGCCATCGCCGCTCCGTCGGCCACCTTCACCCGCAACCTCACATCCGCGGGAAACGGGGGCGGGGGGGCGTCTTCGTTGATGGAGAATTTTTTCCCCTTAAGGGGATGCCCGTTTGAAAAAACCTCGAAACCGTAATCGCCGGGTTCGGGGTGGCCCAGTTCGTAAACATGGGAAAAGCTGGTCAACACCGGCAGCACGAAATGCTCCGACCGGCTTACCGCCTGGATATCGACCCGGAACGCGTTTCCCTCCCGCGCAACCTCTCCCCAATCGACCACCTCGAACCCGTTGTGCGGATAGATCAGAGTGACTTTGGCCAACGTTCCCTGCGGCGTGCCGGGCCTGATTTCCACCCGTGTCTCAAATGGCAGAACCGGAAGGTCGGGGCGGTCTTCGGCGATCAGGGCTTCAGTCGATTCCGCCCGCGCCGCTGCCGGGGCGGTCAGAACCAACATCGCCGCTCCAAGGCGGACGGTGCGGAAAATGGATTGTGTAGGGAGGGCTGTTTTTTTGGTAAAGATCGGTTTCATGGAGAAGCCAGGGTTGATGGGTGAATTACGGTGGAAACGCGGCCCGTTTTTGTGGATGAATATGTCTGGACTTTACTACCCGGAGGGTTCGTTGGCGATTGAAAACGAAACAAGCACTCTTTCCGCGATTCTGATCGAGTAACGGGGTTGAGGAGGAATCGAACTCGATTATTGGTGTTGGAGACAGCGACCGACGGATGCGGTGGGCGGGACACCGGTTGCGATGCTCAGTCGGAGCCGCCCAAATGCCATGGTTATTTTCAAGCACCTCATCCATCATCCAAAATTCCTAAAACCGGGTAAGACTGCCGCGGATGTGATACAAAAAACACCGCGTTCCATTGGTCTAACAGGCAAGTAAGGCAAAATCCATGCCAAGAGGTGTTGGGGCGGCAAGTTGCTTTAATTCAATATTTACCGAGAATGCCCTGCAAACCGCCGCCCGTTCCTTTGGGGGCAGTTCCCCGACCCTTTTCCTGAAATGGGAAATATTCCCCGGAAGACCGAATAAATCGGGGCGGAAGAGGATCAGGACGGGCTCTTTTGTTTGAGCAGCCAGGCGCGCGCCTCGGGGTGGGCTTCCCAGGCTTCGCGGAGGTCTTGCGCGAAGAAGAGCGCTTCCTCGCGGCTGCCGGGAGAATACATGTCGGGGATTTCATTGGGAAGTTTTCTGCGTCCCCGCAACCAAAACTCGGTATTCGGGTTTTGCCGACGGGCGTGGGCGAGGGCTTCATCGGCGCCTTCGGGGTCGCCGGACAGAAACCGTTCCAGCACCCGGCACCAAGCGAAAACCGTGTTGTAGCGGGC
The DNA here is from genome assembly GCA_003566375.1 of Opitutia bacterium. Classification (GTDB taxonomy): domain Bacteria; phylum Verrucomicrobiota; class Verrucomicrobiia; order Opitutales; family T3Sed10-336; genus T3Sed10-336. Next base: position 9,080 of record PXDN01000024.1, on the reverse strand, counting down.
ATCTTCATGCTTTTCCTGCAAAGCGGCGGCGGCCTTGATGTCGCCGGCGGTGAGCAGAGCGGGAAGCAGGGAATGGCGGATTCCCTGGTTGTCGAAAGGGTTCAATTCCAGCATGGCTTGCCATTCCCGGATCGCCGCTTCCAGTTCGCCAAAATCACGGAGGGAGGCCGCCAGTTGTTCGCGCGCCCGCATGTAGGGGCGGGTTTCAAAGATGCCCCAGAAATGACCGGCGCAGTCTTGGAACAGTTTCTCGCCCAACTGGTGTTCGCCCAGTGCCACGGTTTTCCTCAACAGCTCGATCTCGTCGTCCGGTGACATCGGGAGATACCCGAGCAGCAGGAGGATGGCGTCGATATTGCCGGGGTCGAGTTGGAAAGCCCGGTGCACCATCTCGAATTGGTCCTCCTCGGAGCGGGCGTCCAGGGCTTCGAAGTACAAATCCATGGATTCGGGGGAAAGGTGGCGTGGCTTGGCGGCCAATTCGCGTTCCAGGGAGCGCATCAGGGCCAACACGCCGACTTTTTCCGTTTCACCGCCGTTGGAAACATCGGGTCCGATCATGATGGGTTTGCTTATGACACGAGATTCCACGGGCCGTCGAATGTTTTTAACGCCGGGGATGAACGTCGCCGGCTGCGAATGAAATGCGGGCTTGAGGGGAGGACGGGCGGTGGCTTTACTGGCTGGCATTTCGCGCGTCCGGGCCGGGAGAGACGGTTTTTCGGCGGACGGCGGGCCTTTTCTCATGCTGGAAACCTACGCAGCCTTTAACGAACAATTCCCCGTGGTCTTCATGGTGTTCGCCTTCCTGTTCGGGGCGATCACCGGAAGCTTCCTCAATGTGTGCATTTACCGGATACCGGCGGAGAAGTCGATTGTCACGCCCGGGTCCACCTGCGCCTGCGGCCGGCCGATCGCCTGGCACGACAACCTACCGATTCTCAGCTGGCTGATTCTGCGCGGGCGGGCACGGTGTTGCGGGCGGCCGTTCAGCATCCGCTACCCGGCCATCGAATTGCTGACCGGGATTTTGTTTTTAATTTGCTGGTGGCAACATCCGCCGGCGGTGGCCTTCGCGGGGATGTTTTTTTGCGCGATCCTGATTTGCGCGACTTTCATCGACTTCGACCACATGATCATCCCGGACCGGTTCACCATCGGCGGCGCGGTGGCCGGGGTGGCGGTTTCTTTCGCGGTCCCGGCCCTGCACGGTTTCGATTCCGGCGTGTTTGTGCTGGACAGTCTGCGCGGCGGCTTGAGCGCCATGATCGGTGTGTTAATCGGTTCGGCGGTGGTGCTCTGGATCGCGTTGCTGGCGGAGATTGTTTTGCGGAAAGAGGCGATGGGGTTTGGCGACGTGAAATTTCTCGGCGCCATCGGTGCCTTCACGGGTTGGCAAGGCGGTTTGTTCGCGGTGTTCGGCGGGGCGGTCATCGGCACGGTCGGTCTCGGGCTGGTGATGTTGCTGCGTCCGTTGTTTTCCGGCAAAGAAAAGGATTCCCAACCGGCCGCTCCGCCTAAAGAACCGGTTCCGGGAGAGGAGTCCGGGGATGAGGACGGCGAGGAGGACGTGTTGATCGGGGGCAGGGTTCCGTTCGGGCCGATGCTGGCCGTTGGCGGCCTGCTCTACTTTTTGTTTTTTGCTGAATGGGTGGACCTCTATTTCGAGAGCGTGGCGTTTCTGTTCTCCGATCCGGAGTGAACTTCGATTGGCCCGCGGTCGGTTTTGATGTAGAATGAACCATGAATCGGACCTTACCGGTGGAATTGAGTTTTGTGCTGCCCGCTTTTAACGAGCAAGCCCGCCTGCCGGCGGCCCTGGCCTCCATCCGCCAGGCCGCGGCGGAGGCCGGGGCACCTTCGTGGGAGATCGTGGTGTGCGACAACAATTCAACCGACGGCACCGGCGCGGCGGCGGCGGAAGCGGGAGCGCGGGTGGTGTTTGAACCGCACAATCAGATCGCCCGGGCGCGCAACGCGGGGGCCAAAGCGGCCACGGGGACGCACTTGATTTTCATGGACGCCGACAGCCGTTTGTCGCCGGAATTGCTGCGGGAGACCCTGGCCGTTTGGGAAGAGGGCGCCGCCGCGGCGGGAGGGGCGCTGGTGGCCTTTGACCGGACGGATGTCGGCTGGCACGCCCGCGCGGGGCTGGCCGGGTGGAACGTTCTTTCCCGAGCCTGCGGGCTGGCGGCCGGCAGTTACATGTATTGCCCGCGAAAGGCTTGGGAAGAGACGGGCGGTTTCGACGAAACGGTTTACGCCGGTGAAGAACTGGCCTTTTCCATCCGTCTCCGCGACTGGTGCCGGGCGCGAGGGCTGGGATTTCGGATTCTCAGCGGTGCCCGGTTGGAAACCTCGGCCCGGAAGATTGATCAGTTCAGCCCATGGAACATGGTGGTCATGATGACCGGCCTGCTCCTGCCCTCCGCCCGCCGTCGCGCGGATAAGTGCGCTTATTGGTATGATCCCGCCTTGCGGGAATCCGAAAAATCCGGGTGATTATTTTTCGACCTCGGCGATGATCATGGTCCAGTAGCCGAGCAGGTTGGCCGGTAGGACCTCTTTGACCCGGAACCCTTCGGTTTCAATGACCGGATCGACGGGAAGGGCGGCGTTGAAACCGATCAGGCCGGTGACTCCGGCGATGGTTCGCTCCACCTTCCGCACCCATGGGTGCCGGTGCTCGAAGTGATTGATGATGACCACGCGGGCACCCGGTTTGGCGACCCGGTGGATTTCGCGCAACAGGGATCCGGGATCATCGACCACCGAAACCACGTACATGGCGGCGATTTTGTCGAACTGGTTGTCCGGGAAATCCATGTTTTGGGCATCCATGGCGTGCAGCTCGACGTTGCGCAAGCCATGGCGCCGGCAAAGTTGATCCGCGCGGTCCAGCATTTCGGGAGAGAGATCAATGCCGGTGATTTTGCACTCCCGGTCCCAGTGGGGGAGTGAGAGTCCCGTGCCGACACCGACTTCCAAAACTGATTCACCCGCAATGGCTTCCACTGCTTTTAACGCCGTTCGCCGGCCTTTTTCCAAGGATGGTCCGAATACCCAGTCATAGACCGGGGCGAGCCGCCGATAGGCCGAACGGACCCCGTTGGGGGCGGACTGGCTGGTTGTGGTTGTCGATGTGGAAAGTGATGTTGAATTCAAAGTTTTTGCTGGTTTGTGATGGTGAGGAACTTTTGGTTATCAAACGTCAAGCCGCTTCCGGGGTCAACGCCGGAGAGGCTTTTGTTCCCGGAAAAAGGCAAATTCCCCGCTTCCCGGCCGGAAACGGGAAAAAAACTTTTCTTTTGCGCCGGGTGCATCTTCACTGACCGCCGTTTCATCTTCAACCGGAAAAACCATGGCAAAAATCGAAATCGCCCGTGTGGCCGAAGTCCTCAAAAAAAGCAAACTGGAGCCGGGTTTGCTGCACGAAATCATGCACGCGATCCAAATGGAGGCGAAAGCCGCCGCCGAGGAGGACAAGGAAGAGAAGCCTCCCGTGCAAAAAAAACAGTTTGTCATCCTGGTGTCCGATCCCGAAGGGGATTTTCCGGAAAAGGATTTTATCGGCTGGGTGGTGCAGATTCCCGAAATGGCCAGTCCCTCCACCGTGACCGAGCGCATCCACAAGGCCGCCTACGACTACAACGCCTCCCGGCGGGGCCGAAAAAATCCGGTTTCCACCGTTGGCGAGGCTTGCGAGGCGGTGCCGGCCAAACATTTCAAAGAGGCCGAGATGGCGGTGAAAACCAAAATTCCCGTGGCGGTCATGGTGACGGACAACGCCATCCCGACCGACGGCCCCGGCGAAACCAAGGTGGACCATCGGCGGGCCGCGGAAGATTTTTAAAACCGGGTTGCGCGGGCACGATAGCATCTACGATTTTGATGCCGATATCGTTGGCGTTCGGTGATTGAAATCGAAATCGGGATCGGATCTTCAAATCCAAGGGCCCGCCCCCCGCAGCCCGTTTGGCTGTTTCCGTCGGCGTTGACAAAATTACCTTTTGAACGGGGGGCTTACGGTCCATCCCGGCGGCGGCATCAATTCCAGTCGGTTGTGAAAACAAGACGGTGAAACCACTTGTCCACCGACGACTCGTCGAGTTCATGCCGCAAAACCACCCACCCCGGTCGGCCAGGCAGGGGCATGGCCTCCGGTGCCAGCGGTTGCCACGGAACTGCCAGATCGGGGGTCCCTTCAAGCCGCCAGGTGACGCCGTCCGGAGCGGGTAATTCCCAAGAGAAGATTTTCTTTGAGTCGTCGCGGGTGAGCCGGGGCCATGGGCGCGGGGGATGCGGAGCCTCCGGATCACGGGGATTGAGCGACCAGAGGAAATGCCAGAGATTGGTCAGGCCGTCTCCGGTTGCGTCTCCATCGGGCGGGGCTTGCCGGTTGCCGAGCACGGCCTCCGCCCAAGCTTGGAAAAACGCGCGCAGGGAGGGTTCGGCGGTGGCGAGGATTTCAAGATACTCATAGACCCCGCCCCGGTTCACCGCCGATCCAAACCCGACCGAAAACCGGACCCGGTCGGGTTGGTTGGCGGGCGTGTTGGCCATCTCCCACGTATTCTCCGCCGAAGCTTCGGCCGTGGTCCCGGTGTAGCGGGCGGTCACGCGGATTCGCCCCGTGTCGGGAAGCTCCGTCCAGGTAAAGGAAACATCGCGCGGCGGTCCTTGGCCGATGTCCCAGGAAACGTCGCTGAAATCGACTTGGGTTTCCCCGGCCAAAAACCCGTTGGTGCGGCCGACGAACTGGATGTTGCCGATCACCTGGCTTCCCGCCATCAGCTCAAGCCGCGCGTTGAAATTGGCCATCAGGGTGACGCCCATGCGGGAGTTGACTTGTCCGGAGGCGCGCCGGGTGAAAGGGACGGTCACCGTCGCGGGCAGGGTGGGAGAGTTGTCGTATAAATACATTCCCATGGGACCGATGAACCAGTCGGAGTCGTTTTGCACCCCGTTGGGCACCCACCCGAGCGCCTTCAACTCGTCCACGCCCTCCATGTTGCGGAAATCGAAATAGGCGCTCTCCACCCCGGAGGCGTGCGCGAGCAGGGAGCGGCCGGGCGGGCCCAGCCCGGCAGGGGTCCAGGCGCGGACGCGGTAATACGCGAGTTGGCCGGGCGCGAGATCCTGATCGAAGTAGCGGGTGGTTTCCGCGTTGACGAAGGCGATGGGTTCGAAGGATCCGGTCGGCGGAAATAACCGTTCGATCAAGTAGCCGTGCGTTGCGTCGTCGGCCGCTTCCCAGGAAAGATAGGCGGCGCCCGGAGCGATTTGTGCCGTCCCGGAGACCGGATCGCCATCGCCGGCCCGCCGGGATTGGATTGACCACGGCAGGGGTGACGAAACCGGTTCGAGCCGGAAAGACAGGGAGGCGCCTTCGCGGGTCGGCAGGACGAGGCGGGTATTGCCGCCTTCATGCCAATACAAAATGTCTCCGGCGGCCCCGCCCGCCGGTTCCCAAAGGCCATCCCACAGAAGAGCGGTTGGCGAAGTCAGGTTGTCGTTTTCCCCCGGATACAAGTCGGGGTTGGCCGCATGCGCGTCGAGCGCGCCGTCGGGCCGTGGCTCCACCCAGAGCAGGACCCCGCGGTCGGCCGCCCGCAGATGGGGAACGCCTTCCCAGGCCCCGCCTTCAAAGGCCACCAGGCCGACCCGTCCCGATCCGCCGAGCCGGACGGCGTGCAGATCATCATCGCGGCGCAGAACCTCGTAGGCGGGTTGGGCGGAGAGCATGATGTGATGGAAGGTGTTCAAATCGCTTATCGTTCGTTGCGGCAGGATGACGTATTCATAACCGCCGTCGGCGGGGGCGGTGCCATGGTTGAGCCAGCCCGAGGAAAAATCGCCGCTGGTGGGCGATTTGGTTTTGTTGGAGAGCGAGTCCTGTTGAGCCCGTTTCAGGTGAATGGACTGCCCGGGCGGAATCCAGTAGCCGTTGCCCACGGTATCGCGTATCCAATGGGCTGATTCATTGTGGGTTTGCCATTCCCAGGGAAAAACGGCGACGTGGGCGGTGCTGGTGCCGTTGTGAAACGTGATCACCGGGTGGCTTCCCGCCATCGCGTTTTGGAAGAGGGCGGTTTCAACCGGGCGGGAGGGGTGGTTGGAGGAAATGCCGGAGCCGAGCGCGATCAAAAACCCGCCGGCGGCGAAGACGGACTTGCGGGCGCGCAGGGTGTGGCCGAACCGGTTTTCATTGAGGATGAATCCGAAAGCTCCCTCCTCCCCGGTGCCGACCGCCCCGGCAAACGTTTCATTGGAGCGAAGCATCAGGGTGCCGGCGGACGGGCTTTCCAGGTCGGCCAGCGGCAAATGCACATAGGTGGTGCCGGGCAGGCGGTTCCAGTCCCAGCCTTCCTCGCGGAAACCGCTGGCGGCCCGTCCGGTCTCGAGCAGGATCTCTGCCGTCCCGTTACTTTGGTGGCGGCCGAACCGATTGTCGGCGGCGTAGATTTCCGAGGACCAGACATAACGGCTGTAGCCTTTGAGGCTGACCATCCAGTTGTTCTGCCGGTAAACCGCGTGATTGGCGAAGGGGAACGTGAAAAAGCCGGTGGCGTCTTCCGCGGTCACGCCGGCTTGTTGGATCAACTGGCCGAGGGAGCCGGACGGCTGACCCCACAGGCGAAGGTGGGCGGCGGCCACTTCCCGGTCGGGGGCGACCCCGGTTTCCGGGTCGGGGTAGTTGGCGAGGGCGGCGAATGCGCCGCGGGCGGAATTGATGCCGCCGCTGAAGGGGTGACGACCGCCGATGCCGATTGGCCAATCGAGTTTTTGTGAATAGTGGCGGGAGGCGAGGACCGCGCGCCGAAAGGCCAGGCGGCCCTCGTCTGGAATGGCAAACGGAGTGCCGTGCAACAAATCGAAGATTTGGCCCAGGGTGCTGATGGCGCCGATGGCGTAGGCGGGGTAGTGGCCGTTGTGGTGAAAGGCGGTGCCGTCCGGTTTGAAACCATTGGCGTCACCCGGCCGAAAATCGGCCAGCTGCCTTCCCATGGAAGCGGCGAATGCCTCCAGCCAGGCGATTTGCCGGTCCTCGTCGGGATCCATCAGCAGGGAGAGGATTTGTCCCTGGGCGAGGGTGTTGAAGAAATCCATGTTGGGGGCGCGGATATCGTCAAGGATGGCCCCGGCCTGGCCGTGCCACTGAAGGGCGGCGGCGGTTTCCTCCAGCAGGCCGGCCCCGGCCAGCACATCGCGGGCGAGGTAATGGGCGCGCATGTATTCACGACTTTGGTACCCGTGGATGAACATCGAACCCTGGTTGCTCCCCGCCGCCCAGCCTTGGTCGAGAAGGTGTTCGGCCATCAGGGTGATCAACGCCTCCAAACGGGCGCGCACGGCGGAATCGGTGGCGCGGTGCCAGCCCCGCGCCATGTCGAGGAGGATGGTGGAAAACGCTTGAAAATCTGTGTCGCCGGACTGTTGCTGGTTGATGACGGTGGCGAGGGCGGACGGATAAACCAAGCCTGGATACTGCCGGTAGTGAAGCGGATTGCCGCGCGGACGCCCGTTCTCCCGCCGCAAGTTGAAAGCGTTCATGCGGGATTCCCATTGGGTAACCGTGGCGTGGGTCACGGTGCCGGACCCGGTCAGGGCGGCGTCCCAGCGGTCCCGGAGCAGCCGGAGGGCGTTGCGTTTGGCGGAGGTGACGGGGACGGGGGGAGGTTCGGCGTCGAGCCAATCCACCTGGTTTTCCCACATGCTTTTGTCACGGCCTTCCCAGACGGTGGGGGCTTGTTTGTCGGCGTATTGGAATCGGACATCCATGGTTTTGCCGACGATCACTTGGTCAAGAAACAGGCGGCCTTCGGCTGGCACGTCGCCAACCAATTCCCAGCGGACGCCGGTGATGGAGGTGGAGCCGCTTCCGTTCATGCTGGAGTGGGGCATGAAAACCGTTCGCCAACCGGTGAAATCGAGGTGGAAATCGAACCAGCGGGTTCCGCCGGCGGAAGTGAGGAAAACCCGCAGCCGGGCGTCGGGCATCGGGGTTTCGAGGCGCACCCATTGGGTGAAGACCGCGTTGCCGGAGGTGTTGACGGAGGGGGAGAGGATCCAATTGATCCGGGCGGACGGGCTCTGCCAAGTCCACTCGAGACTCCGCTCCCCCTGCCAAGAGCGGGAATCCACCGTGCGGATCTCCCCGCCCGGTCCGGCGCTCCAATGGGGGGGAAGGGAGGCGCTTTCAAACAATTCCCACGCGGCGGCTCTGCCGAAGGAAGGCAAGGCCGGCGCGCAAACGGTTGCGACAAGCGCAAGGCGAAACCAAGCGGACCAAACAGATACAGGCGTTTTCATGAATATAGGAAACAACCCTGCGGATGCAGGGCTCCCGAATCAACCTTAGGGATGGGTTTTCCCGCCTATTCAAAAAAGCGAATCGGTTCGGTTTCCGTTCCGCCTCATGGAACGGTTTCGGCGCGAAGGCGGAAGAAGGTTTGCCGGGGTCCGGGAGAATCCGCCAGCGGCTGGCGCAGAGTCACGGTTTCACGGCCGCCGGTTTCCTCCACCGTGATGTCGGCGGCACCCCAGTCGAGCGGCCTCCAATTGTGGAGGTCGCCCGATTTTTCCAGAATCAGCGACACGCCCCGCGGGTCGCTCCGGCGTTGAAATGTGAATACGGCCTCGGGACCGCCGCGGGGGGAGGAGTCCGGGACCATGCGGATTTGCGGCAACCCTTCGCGGCCCGTGCCGGGCGGGAGGACCAAAGCGTGGGCCAGCAGGTTGGGGACGCCGGTTCCGAACGGGTCGGCTTCCGGGGCGAGGCGTTCCGCCTCCGTGACTCCCGCCGCCCGCAGCCAGTCGGCCCAGTCGGCGTAGTCCACCACCACCCGCAGGCGGACCGGCCCGGACTGCGCGTTTCCGCCCGCGTTGGCCGCCGTCATCCGGTAGTCTCCGGCGTTGGCGGCGGTGGCGGCGGGCAAGACCAGCTCCGGTTCCGCGGTTTGGCCGACCGGTTCCCCGTTTTTGTGCCAGGCAAAGGTCATCGGAGAACTGCCGCTGACTTCGAAGGAAAGGTGGACGGTGTCGCCGGGATTGGCGTAAACCGTGCCCGGCTGGGAGGT
>PXDN01000072.1 GCA_003566375.1 Opitutia bacterium | reverse complement strand
GTCAGGCCGGCGTCGAGGCTGCGGGCGAATTTGTGCAGGGAGGTGTCGGCGTCCCAACTGTGCCCGGACCGGTCGAGATGCCGGGCGGCTTGAAAGCCAACCAGGATTTCGTTGCCCCACGACCAGATGCCGTGGTTGGCCGGCCAGGCGGCAAAATCCCCCTCCCGGTGATAAACCCGCAGGTGGCGAATGCCGGGCGAAGCATCTTCGGCGGCAAGCAACGGGGATCGGCTCAGTCCGGCCAAGCCGGCCAAGCCGAGCACGGTTCCCTGTTTCAAAAAGTCACGGCGATTGAGGAATGGTTTCATGGTTTAAAATGGTTTTGGTCCACCCCTGCCGAACGGGCCGCACGGAGGCGATCCCTCCCTTTTTTTATTTCACATCTATTTTGATTTGGCTTCGGATTCCGTCCCGCCCGTTGGTGATTATTGGCCGTCCACGTCGATCCACCAGTGGTGGAGGTTGACCTTCCGGCCGGAGCGGTCGTAGGCGATGCTGGATTGGAGGAGGAGGCGGTTGGGAGTGTCCGGATCCCACCGGCCGATGACTTCGTTGGTGGAATATGAATCGAGATCGCGGGTGGAGCCTTTGTTGAGAAAAACACCCTCGTCCCAGTTGACGGCGTCGGTCGAGGTGTAAAGAACCAAGTGACGCGGGTCATCCCCTTCCTGGCCGCTGCGCCCGTGCAGGAAATAGAGGCCGCCGATTGGCTCCGACACCTGGGGATTGCGGATGCGCTTGGCGAAATGCGTTTTTTTCACTTCCGACCAAGTGTGGCCGCCGTCTTCGCTGATGGTGTAATCGAGATGAAACTCATCCGCCGTGCGGTAACTGTAGGCGATCAGGTGCCCGTCCGGGGTCACGGTCATTGCCCCGTACCAAGTCCGCTCGTCCAAGGGCAGGATCGCGCGCCGGGTGAAGGATTCGCCGTTGTCGGTGGAGACGTACAAGGTGTGGGGACCCGGCCACTGGCCGCGGGTGCCGGCGTTGAAGAGCACGAAAATGGTGTCGCCGTGAACGAGCGAGGCGTGTTCGCGGGCGACCTCGCGGACATCGGCGCCGGGCTCTATCTCGCGGGCCTCCCCCCAGGTCCGCCCGTGGTCGCGGCTGAGCAGCCACACCGGGGTGGTCCGCCCCCAGCGCTCGTCGGTGTAGCGCCCGGCGAAGGCCACCACCGTGCCGTCGGGAGCGGTCACCACTTCGTCCACCAAGGCGGAATGAAACTCGTCGCCTTCCCAAACCTGCTTGGAGTAGTCGAGGATGTGGGGCTCCGACCAGGTTTTACCGCCGTCGCGGGAAATCCGATACTCGGACCAACCGCTGACCCCGTGGCCGCCGAACGCCTCCCCGGAGACGTTGCTGGTGAAAGCGAGAATGTCGCCGTTGCGGCACTGGGTGATCGCCTGCCCGCCGTGGCCCGACCGCCCTTCCGTCTCCCGGTCCACAAAGAGAATCCCGCTGTTGGGAATATCACCGGGCGTGATGGTGAACCGGGGGGTGGCCTCCGCGAGGGGGACGGACAAAACGCAGGCCAGGAGTGGAAAGATGGAAAGTTTGGAAAATGGAAATGATGCCATGGCGGGATGGTTTGCGGATGACGGGAATGGCTCCTACTTCCACCCGCAAACGGGGAACTTCAATACCAAACCAACACTTCCCGCCGATTCGATTGGATCAGAACAGGGAAATGATCGAAACAAAACATTTCCCGAGCGGGAAGTCGCCGGCAATTACCCTGTGTTCCTTTCAGGTAACATTCAGGTTACGAATTTTTATTTCATTTGACTCCAGCCCTGCTCATGTCAAATGATTTCAATGTTCCCTGTATCGCATCCAAAACAAACGCACGCAAATACCCGTGCTAACATCGTCAAACTCTTTCTCGAAATCCATATAACCGAAAAAAACATGATTCAAACAAAAACCTTATTCTTCCGTCTCAAGACGTTGACGGGCTCGCTGCTCGCTGGCTCTTTGTTCGCCGCATCCGCCTCCGGGACGATCATCCTCAACGAAACGTTCATCGACGGTCAGCGCCTCGATCAGAATTTGCCCGCCACCTCGGCGTGGTATGGCGCGGGGGCGGAAAGCCTCACGCAGACCGCGGGCGGATCCATTGCGAGCGACTCCGCCGCCACCCTGCTAACCTATTTCACCGACTCGGGAACGGTGTCGCTGGCCGTCGGAGAAATTTTGAATGTTTCGTTTGACTTTCAGTTGCCCAATCCACCTCCGACCGCGGGGCACAGCGGCATCCGCGTCGGGTTAATGAATTCCACGACCGGTGGCGGACGCGTCAACGCCGATGGTTTCGGCAACGGCAACGCGGTGTTCGAGGGATACACCGGATACGGAGGATGGATTCACCCGCAGGGGGCGGATACGCGGTTGCGTGAACGGATTGACATGACCAACTCCTCATTGCTCAGCAATAACAACACCTGGGTGAATCGACACAGGAACACCGCCGATTCGACGAACATTCTGGCGGATACGACCTACACCGGGGTTTTTCTGATATCGCGCACGGCCGATGGCGTCGTTGCCAACTTCAGTATTTCGGGACCGAATTTCGACACGGTGACCATGACTTACGACGATGTGGGAAGCAGCCTCCACGCTTTCGACACGTTCGGGGTCTGGACGAACGCGACTCACGTTGGCGATACGGTAAGTTTATCGCGGCTTGAAATCTCGGTCATTCCGGAGCCTTCCGCCTACGCCATGGCGGCCGGG
>PXDN01000047.1 GCA_003566375.1 Opitutia bacterium | reverse complement strand
TTCAATGAGCACCACCGTCTCGCCATGGCGGCGCATGCGAGCTTGCGGGACGTTGATTTCTGGCGTTTTCTCCGGCGAGAACAGAATGTCGTCGTGAGTCGCGTGCGAAGCTTCGGCGAATTTATCCGGGGTCAGGCCCCCGCCGAGGTGGTCGCTGCGGCCGGTGGCGACATGCAGGGTGCCGAGCACTTTTTCATCCTGAATGTCGCGCCCGGAAACCGGCAATACCTGCGTGCCGAAACCGAGTTCGCCGAGTTCCCCGGTCACCGGATCGGAGGCGAGTTTACGGTTGTGAGCGTCGATCACGGCCGCGTCGCCGCGCAACCATTCGGCCTTGGCGATCCGGCCTCCGGTTACATGCATGATGCCGATCGTGCCGTCTTCGTAGCGCATTGGAAAACGGCCTTCCGCTCCCTCGGGCACGTAATAAATTTCACCGGCGGGAAGATTGGCCACGTCCGGCCCGCCCCGGCAGAGCCCGTGGCTTTTCTGGGCTTCCTGACCGCCGAGTTCGAGGCGAAGGGTGTGCTTTTGCCCCTCGACCTCGTAATCAATTTCCACCCAATCGGCGCCGGTCATGCCTTGCCGGAGCTTTTCCGCGTCATGGCTGACTTCATCGTAATCGACCGCCAGGCCGGTGCGCAGGATGATGTCGTTGAGGCCGTGCAAGGTCGCGCCGCGAAACCCGATTTTCTTGGCGTGGGCGGTCAGCGGGGCGGTGGCGGAATAGGTGGAAACGCACAGAACGATGTCGTTTTTGGAATAGACATCGCGTTCCAAACTGACCTCTTCCCCGGCGCTGTTGAACGCTTGATCGGGCAGGTCGAGGTTGCTGCCGCCGGTCACTTGGTAGGCATACAGGTCGCCGGGCACCAGGCCGAGCTCGTCGCAGGATCCGTCGCGCAAGCCTTGGTGGAAAACATCGTGGGCGTGTTTCTGGATTGAATACTTTGGATTATCAAGGAAGCGGAAATCCTGGACATCGCGGGGATCGTCCAAGTCGATCAGGATCGCAACGCGTTCACCGCCCTTGGGGGCGAACACGGTTTTGAGGAGCCGATTAAGGCTGAATTCGGGAAAGGTGCGTGTGTTCGGATTCAGTGTTGTTGTGGACATAGGTTTTGATCATAAATCAGAAACGGTTTCGCGCAAGAAATGGACTGGTTTTTTTCACAACGAAGTGGACAGGGTCAAAACCACCGATCCCGGAACCGAAGTCCGGATGGAGCGTGATTCAAATTGCCCCCCGCCTCACTCCGTCTTGGTGGAGACCTCGATAACGTCGTGGGGGGCCGCTTCGCGGGCGCCGGCCGGGCTGATGCGGATGTAGCGGGCGCGTTCCCGCAGCTGGGCGAGGTTGGCCGCCCCGAGGTAACCCATGCCGGACTGGATGCCGCCGATTAACTCGGAGAGGATGTTGTCCACCGTGCCGGAAACTTCCTTGAGTCCCTCGATTCCCTCGGCGGCGATTTTGCGGGTGGCGTCGTTTTTCTCGTGCCCGTAGCGGGTGGCCGATCCCTGCTTCATGGCGGCGAGGCTTCCCATGCCGCGGTATTGCTTGTAGAGCTTGCCGCTGATTTCCACCAGTTCCCCCGGCGCCTCCCGGCAACCGGCGAGGAGGCTGCCGCAAATCACCGCATCGGCCAGGGTCAGCGCTTTGACGATGTCGCCGGATTTGGCGATGCCGCCGTCGGAGAGGATTTTCACCCCCTTGCGCGCCGCCGCCCGCGCCGCCACGTAACAGGCGGTGAGCTGGGGGATGCCGACCCCGGCGACCAGACGGGTGGTGCAGATCGAACCCGACCCCTGGCCGACTTTGATGGCGTTTGCGCCGCAACCGGCCAAAAAGTCCACGCCTTCGCCGCTGGTGACGTTGCCGGCGATGATGGTGAGATTGGGAAAACTTTCCCGGATCATCCGAATCATCTCCCCGACTCCGCGGGTGTGCCCGTGGGCGGTGGAGACGGCCACCGCGTCCACCGCTTCGTCCACCAACTGGCCGACGTGGTCAATGATGCGGTCGCGGTCGAGGTTGCCCGCGTTGTCGCGCACGGGGGCGACGGCCGCGCCGGCCACCAGCCGGAAGGATTCGTCGCGCGCGGGTTTTCGCAGCGCGGTGGCTTCATGGATGATTTTTTCGATGTCCGACAGGGTCACCAAGCCGCGCAACCGGTCGGTGTTATCGACGATCAGCAGCTTGTGGATGCCGATGTGGCGGGTGAAAAATTGGTCGGCGGTTTGAATCGGGTCGTTCGAAAGTTCCCGTTCGGGCAAGGTGACCAGCTTGTCGCGCGGCGTCATGGCTTCCGCCACGGTGAGGGAGCGGTAGCGTTCCTTCACCACTTTTCCGGAGAGCAGCCCGAGCAGTTTGCCCGCCTCGTCCGTCACCGGGAACGTGCGGAAGGCGAACGATTTTTTCTCGATCAATTCCAGCACATCGCCGATCCGCTGGTCGGGCCGGGTGGTGATCGGGTCCTGAATGAGGCCGTGAATATGGCGTTTTACCCGGGAAACCTCCCTGATTTGGGTTTTGGCCGGCATGTTGTAGTGAATGAGCCCCATGCCGCCGCTCAGGGCGAGGGCGACCGCCATGCGCGCTTCCGTCACCGTGTCCATGTCCGAGGAAAGGATGGGGATTTGCAGCTTGAGGCTCTCGGAGAGGGAGGTGGCGAGATTGGTCTCCCGCGGGAGGATTTCCGAGTGGCGGGTGGCCAGCGACACGTCGTCGAAGGTGAGG
>PXDN01000115.1 GCA_003566375.1 Opitutia bacterium | reverse complement strand
GCAACGCGGCGGGGGAGAGGAGAAGGGCGGCTGCGAGAAAACGGAAGAGTAAAGGGTGGAAACACATGGATGAAATATATTGGTGGTGAGGTTTGATGAGTTGATGACCGGACTGTGAACCGATGATGAAAAGCGTGCGGCCGGGAAATGAGGTGTCAAGAGTCCGGCACGCCCCAAATGAAACCGACGGCATAAAAATCTTGTGATCATAATTGGAACCAACCAGTTTTTATTCGCCCAAATTTTCTGACACCTGTTTCCAAATAACAATCACCCATGCACAAAAACGTTCTTTTGGTATTTACCGCTCTCCTCGGGCAGTGCGCGTTCTGGTCGGTGGTCACCGCTTCGGACCGGCAAGTGGAATTGGAGGATTTTGCGCGATTCCAATCCTTGTATGGTGGGCATCAAGCTTATCATGGGCGGGCGGTTTCCCGAATTTTTGAAGTGGACCGACAAACTTTGGAAAATGACCGACCGGTGATTTTATCCGAGAAAATGAAAATTTTTGAGTTTGGGTTCCTACCCCAAGAGCAAAAATTCAAGTTCATGCTCGGTAACGATACCCATGGCAGACAAGAGCCACAAACCTTGATCGTGCTAAATGAGCCGTTTGGCCCGCAAATTCAGGCGTGGAGGGGGCCTTCCGGAATCGATAGGGCGCGCGGCAATGTTTCCTATCTTATCGGCAACTCCATGATGGATGATGAAAACAGGCCCTTGCTGGCTCCTGTTTTGTATTATTTGAATCAGCAAAGCAGGTTAACCAGAACATTCCGAAGCGTTCAGATAGATGAATTTGAACAAAAAGGTAAGTCAGTTCGCCGTTTGGCCACCGATTTTCCGATGCAGCGGTCTTTCCTGCTGGTGGATCAGGATACCGGTCACATCCTCGAGCATCAAATGATCTCGTCCCGCGATGATGTCAGTCATGTGTCGGTCACGTTCTTTCAGATGGAAGAGGATCGGCCGCCGGCTTCTTTCTTCAATACCCGCAACCCGAACTGGACCCGAGTTGTTCGTGTTGCGGAGGAATGGGGTCTGGCCCGCGAGCCCGACTGGGCTTCCCTCAGCCGGCTGGACAGAGGAATGCCTCTGGAACAACCGATTGAAACAGACCGCGGCGGGATCGCCGATCGGGGGCGTTTATCCGAATCCGACCGGGAAGAGCGATCCGCCGAGCCCCCCACCCAGCAACTGACCCGCGAACAGATGCAGGCTTTGGTGTTGGTGGAAAACGGCTCGAGCAGCGGATCGGGATTTGCCGCCCGCATCAACGACCTGCCGTTTGTCATCACCAATCTGCATGTGCTGGGCGACGGAACCAATTTGCGCCTGCGCACCATAAACGGCAACACCCTGCGGGTTATCGCCGCGTTTGCCGCGCGGGGGCATGACGTGGCTTTGTTGCGGGTGGAGGAAATTCCGGCCTCGCTGGCCATCGCGGCCAATGTTTTCGACACGGTTGAAATTGGCGACGAGGTGGTGGTGGTCGGCAACCGGCAGGGCGGGGGCGTGGCGACGCAAGTCCAGGGGCGGATTGTGGGAGTGGGTCCGGATCGCGTCGAAGTGGACGCCCGTTTCCAGCAGGGCAACAGCGGCAGCCCCATCGTTCATGTGAAATCCGGAGAGGTCATCGGCATCGCCACCTATATGCAGGAGGTTGCCGTTCAAAGCGGGAACCGCTCCGGGGGGCGGCGCCCGGAACGCGAAACCACCACCCGCTGGTTTGGTTTCCGCTACGATTCCATCACCGAATGGGAGCGCGTAAACTGGACGGATTGGAAACGGCAATATGATTTGGTCGCGGCCTACCGGGATAATTCCGAGGCCCTGCTCGCTCTCCTGCGGAATGATCGCGAGGTTTACAGCCGCAACAACCGGCTTGGCCCGATCATCGACCGCTTTGAGCGGGATTTGGGCCAGAGAACCAGTGAGGATTATCACATCCGCCGCACCCGCGAACTTTTTGCCGATTTGGTGAATTTCAGCCGGGCCGACGCCCGCGCGTTGGAGGGCGGGTTTTACGATTATTTCCAAACCAGCATGTATTTTGATTCGAGCATCCGGCTCCAAAAGGAATTTCGCCAGGAGTTGCTGAATTTCTTTGAACAAAGGGAGCGCGACATCCGCGCCCACGCCTTGCGCACCCGTTGAGGGGGCTCCAGTCGTCGACCGCCTGTCCTTGAAAATTTCGGGATTCGCGGCGGTCACGGGGCGAACCGACATTTCCCTTGATTATTTGCTTCCCGCCGCTGAGGGTAACCGTTTCGATATCCAGTAACGTGAGCAAAAAGAAACCAACACCAAGCAGTCAGAAAACAAAGGGCGGATCGGCCACCGGTGCCAAAGGGTCCAAACCCGCGCCGGTCAACGCCGGCATGTCCGCCGGGGAGAAGATCGACCTTTTCACCCAGATGGTGCGAATCCGCCGCTTCGAGGAGCGTTGCATCCGCTCTTATCAACAGGGGAAAATCGGGGGGTTTTGCCACACCTACATCGGCCAGGAGTCGGTGGCCGTCGGTTCCATCTCGGTGTTGGACAAGGATGACCAAATCATCACCGCCTACCGCGACCACGGGCACGCCCTCGCCGTTGGCATGACCATGAACGAGTGCATGGCCGAGTTGTATGGCAAATTCACCGGCTGCTCCAAAGGGAAAGGCGGCTCGATGCATTTCTTCGCCCCCGACAAGCGTTTCTGGGGCGGTCATGGCATCGTGGGAGGGCAAACGCCGCTGGGCGCGGGCCTTGCTTTCGCGCTTAAATATTTGGACAAAAAAGCCTGTTCGCTCACGTATTTGGGAGATGGCGCGGTCAACCAGGGAGCCTTTCACGAAGCGCTTAATTTGTGCGCCCTGTGGAAACTGCCGGCGGTTTATATCATCGAAAACAATTATTACTCGATGGGAACCAGTCTCCTGCGTTCCTCCGCCGGGGAGTCCCTGGCCGGGCGCGGCATCGGCTACGACATGGAATATGAAGTGGCCAACGGCAACGACCTTTACACCGTGCGGGAAGTGACCGCGCGGGCGGTCGAACGGGCGAAAAAAGAATCCCTGCCCACCGTCCTCGAATTTCAAACCTACCGCTACCGCGGGCACTCCATGTCCGACCCGGAAACCTATCGGACCAAGGACGAAGTGGAGGAGAAAAAGAAATTCGACCCCATCGCCCTCTACCAACAATACCTCTTGGACGAGGGCGTCCTCACGGAAAAGCAGATGGAAGAAATCGATGAGGCGGCCAAGAAAGAAGCGTCTGATTCAGTCGATTTCGCCGAAGAAAGCCCGTTCCCACCGGAAGAGGAGCTTTACACCGACGTTTATGTGAACGACGAGATATACCTCGCCAAGCATGGCCAAGCCTGAGCCTGAGCCGGGGCCGGCATCCGTTTCCAACGCCAAACGTTTTAATTGACTCGTGAAAAAAGAATCCACCACCGCCTCTTCCGATGAAAAGAAGGGGAAAATGCAAAAAGTAACCTACCGCGATGCGGTCAACCAAGCCATCGCCGAGGAGATGAAGCGCGATGAACTTGTCTGCCTCATGGGCGAGGAAGTGGCCGAATACAACGGTGCCTACAAGGTTACCAAAGGACTGCTGGAAAAATTCGGTCCCAAGCGGGTCATCGACACGCCGATCAGCGAGGCGGGTTTCGCCGGGCTCGGCATCGGCGCGGCGATGTATGGCATTCGCCCCATCGTGGAGTTCATGACGTGGAGTTTTTCCTTTGTCGCTTTTGACCAAGTGGTCAACAACGCCGGCAACATCCGTTACATGTCGGGCGGGTTGATCAAAATTCCGATCGTGTTCCGCGGCCCGGCCAACGGCGGGGTCAACGTCGGGGCAACCCATTCCCACACGCCGGAAAACCTGTTCGCCAATTTCCCGGGTCTGAAAGTCATTTGCCCGTCCAACGCCTACGACGCCAAAGGTCTGCTCAAAGCGGCCATCCGCGATGACGACCCGGTCTGTTTCATGGAGAACACCAAACTCTATGACCACGCCATGGAAATCCCGGTGGAGGAATACCTGTTGCCGATCGGCAAAGCCGATGTGAAACGGAAAGGCGCCGACATCTCGCGGGTCGGTCACGGACGCGGCCTGGTCACCGCTCTGGAAGCGGCCAAATTGCTGGAAGAGCGCGAGGGCGTCAACGCCGAGGTGGTGGACATCCGCACCATCCGCCCCTTGGACATGGAAACCATTCTGGCCTCTGTTCGGAAAACCAACCGCGTGGTTTTGGTCGAGGAAAACAAACCGTATTGCGGGGTGGACGCGCAGGTGGCCTTCGAAATTCAGGAAAAAGCGTTCGACGATTTGGATGCCCCCGTCAAACGGGTTTCCGCCCTCGATGTGCCGCAACCCTTCAGCGATCCGCTGGAAAAAATGGTTTTGCCGGACGCCGAACGGGTGTTCAAGACCTGCTTGGAAATTCTATAGGGCGCGCGGCCAGCTTGAGCGGTTTGATCATTCTGGCATTCTGACCAGACGGGTCATCATTACTGTCAAGGGGCGAATCGAGTCCCCGGCGTGACTGCTTGCACACCGCCCGTCGCCCGTAAAAAATCGGCGTTTCCGCTTACAACCATACATCCCTCCCGCTGAAAGCGGGGCGCTGCCCCGTGCATCTTCAGTGCGCTCCACTGTGACAACATCGGAAGGCAATCTCTGCGGGGGGAAAGAGGGATTGACTCCGGTGGCGGGCGGGGGTTTTCTGCGTGAATTCCCTCGAGTATTCAACGGATTATTTCCCAAGCTTCTTGTTATTTATGAACTGGTTTTACGCGGAAGGAGACCGGCAGACCGGTCCGGTGACGGAATCGGAATTGCTCACTTTGGCCGAACAAGGCGTGGTGACGGATGAAACGCTGGTTTGGCGCGAGGGGACTCCCGATTGGCAGCCGTATGGCGCCGTCAAGGGCGGGCCTCTCTTCTCGGTTGTTCAACCACCGGCCGGTGGCACCGGAACCGGTCCGGAGACCGAGGCGGTTTGCGTGGAGTGCGGCCGGGTTTTTCCGGAATCGGAGATGGTTCCCTACAAGGACGTCCGGGTCTGCGGAAGCTGCAAACCGGTCTTTTTTCAGCGCCTGCGCGAGGGCGGTTTGTCGTTGGAAATGAACTACGCCGGGTTTTGGATACGGGTGGGGGCTTCGATCATCGATTCGTTCATCACCGGATTTGTCTCCTTTTTCTTTCAGATGGCCATTATCCTGGGAATGGCGGCTCTGAGCGAAGAGGCGGCTTTCTTTCTCAGCCAGGCGGTCGGCATGGGGATTTACTTTGGCTACTACGTCTTTTTCCACGGGAAATTCGGGGCCACTCCCGGCAAAATGCTCTGCCGCATCAAAGTGGTGTTGGCGGATGGTTCCTCCATCGGCTACGGACGGGCCTTTGGGCGCTGTCTGGCGGAAATTCTCAGCGCTTTGATTCTCTTCATCGGTTACATCATGGTGGCGTTTGACCGGGAGAAGCGCGGTCTCCATGACCACATCTGCAACACGCGGGTGATCCACGTTTGAGGTCTTCATGGCGGCGGTGATCCGATGTCCGAATTGCGCCCGCGCGCTGCCTCCGGCGGTGGCCGGGGGAGAAGCGGCGGACTGCGCCTGCGGCCAACGGACGCGGGCGGTGGCGTTTCCGGCCCTGTTGCGGCCTTTGACGGCGGGGTCATTCGGCCAGCGGGTGATTGACGCGGGGGAAAGCACTTGTTTTTACCATCCCGCCAAGCGGGCGGAGGTGGTTTGCGACGGATGCGGCCGGTTTTTGTGTGGCCTGTGCGATATCGACATGGTCGGGGAGCACCTGTGCGCCGCTTGCCTGGAGACGGGAAACACCCGCCGCAAGGAGGATTTGGAAACCGAGCGGGTCCTGCATGGCCAGATCGCCATCTCCACGGTGCTGGTGTCGGTCTTTTTCTGGTTCATTGCCCCGTTTATGGCGGCGGCCAGCCTGTTCATTGTCGCGCGGTATTGGAATGCTCCCGACGGCATCGGGGCGACGCCCAAGCTGGCCAAAATTCTCGCTGTGATTTTGAGCCTGCTGGTCTTGGGAGGCAGCGCGGCCCTGTTCATCACCCTTTATTACGGGTAACCGCGCATGTCTGAAACCCGGAAAAACCGCACCCGCCTGGCCCGCAGCTCCATCGCCCGCGTTTTTGAACGGGGAAGCCTCTGGGCCTCGGACGATCATTTGTTGGTGGTGAGCAGCCGCGGCTACACCGAGCGCTACCGGCGAATCTATTATCATGACCTGCAGGCGGTCCTCGTCACGGATTCCCCCCGCAGACTGGTTTTTTCCCTGATCCTGCCGTTGCCCGCCGTCGCTCTGCTGGCTTTGGCGTTTACCTGGGACAACACCGTGTGGAGGACTGCCTGGGGATTGGCCGGTGCTTTTTTCGGCCTGCTCTTTCTGATCAACTGGATCAAAGGCCCGAGCGTGAAATGCCACGCGCAGACCCCGGTGCAACAAGTGTTGCTCGGCGCCTTGTCGCGCAAGCGGCAGGCCGAACGGTTTATCGCCGAACTGGCCGCGCGGGTGGAGGCGGCCCAGGGACGGTTGGAACCGGCGGAGGCGGTGGCCGGTTTGGCCACGCCGGCGGAAATGCCGCCCCCCGCCGCCGACTCCCCGGCGCCAGGCGCCCGTTCCCGCCCGGCGGCGGTGTCGCCGCCGCCACCGCGTCTTCACGACGAGCGTTGGCACCGTTACGCCTTCATTTCGCTTTTCGCGGCCGGCTTTCTGCTGGCGCTCTCCTTCGTCTGGAACCACCCGTTTTTGCTCTCGCTGCAAATCCTGTTGGTTGCGGGGGGCGGAACCTTGGCGATCATGGCGCTGGCCCGCGGGCGGGACGGGGGCGTGCCGGAAACGCTCTCGTTTTTGACCAAAATTTCGGTGGGGTATGTCATCACTCTCTGCGGAGTGGTGTTTGCGTATTACATTGCGCTTATGGTTGCCAATCCGGAATACGCGGATGATCCGCTCTACTTTTACCGCCGGCTGGTTTCGTGGCGTCCGGGAGATGAAGCGATGTTCACGCTGCTGTACCTGTTTTCCTCCGCCGGCGCGTTGCTGACCGGCGGATTTGGCTGGTGGCAATGCGCGTCGCCGCGCCCGCGCGTTCCACCGCCCGTTCCGCCGACACCGGTTTCAACGGCGGGAAATACCGGTGATCTTCACACTGCTCCCGATGCTTCCGAATCCAACCGGGACTCCGGCCCGCGCGCCCCATGAACGGATTTCCGCGTCATAACTGCCAGTTGCACCGGGAGCGGGAAGCGGTGGCGCGCTGCCCCTCCTGCAAACGGTTTTTTTGCCGCGAGTGCGTCACCGAGCACGAAGGGCGCGTGGTCTGCTCGGCTTGTTTGCGCAAGGAGGGAACGGAGGAGAACCGCGCCGCGTGGAAACTTGGCGGCGCGTGGCGCGCCGCCCAAGTGGCGGCGGGGCTGGCCCTGGCTTGGTTGGCGTTCTATTGGCTCGGGTCCGCCTTGGTGAACATTCCGTCGGACTTTCACGACGGGGTCTATTGGGAGTTTCAACAAGAATGGCGGGACTGAAACGGAAAAACCGCGGGTTTGACCGGAACGCCTTCGATTGGTTGGAGGAGGCGGTCCATTTGTTGCGGCACGCTCCGCCCGCCTGCTGGCTGACCCATGCCGCCGCGGTGGCACCGTTTTTGGTGGGCTTCCTCTACTTTTGGGGTGACATGTCCCGCGATCCGGCGGCGGCGGACCGGGTGGGGGGATCGGCCCTGATCCTGGGAATGCTGTTTCTCTGGATGCGCCACACGCAGGCGGTTTTTGCCTCGCAACTGTACCGGCGGGTGGCCGGATTGCCCGCGCCGCCGTTTTCCTGGCGTCGCCACGGCAGGCTTTTCAGCCAGCAGGCGGTGGTGCAGTCGGTCGGGCTTTTCATGTTGCCGGTTGCGCTGGTGTTGGCCGTGCCGCTGGTTTGGACGGTCTCGTTCCTGCAATCGGCGGCGGTGGACCGGGGCGGTTCGGAGAGCCTGCGGGATCTTGTCCGCCGCGCGGCCTTTCATCCGCTTTACCAAGGCCGGGAAAACCACGCGGCGGTTTTCCTGATT
The DNA here is from genome assembly GCA_003566375.1 of Opitutia bacterium. Taxonomy (GTDB): domain Bacteria; phylum Verrucomicrobiota; class Verrucomicrobiia; order Opitutales; family T3Sed10-336; genus T3Sed10-336. The sequence continues at coordinate 4,129 of PXDN01000115.1, read as the reverse complement.
CTGCTCTTTGGTTTTTTGCTCTACCTGAACGCGGTGGTCATGATTTTTATGATACCGGGGCTGCTGAACATGTTTTTCGGAATCGAAAGCGCGTTCACCCGCGGCGGTTGGAGCCCCGCCAATTCCACCCTGCAAATCACCGCCCTGGCGTTAGCCTACGCGTGCGCGGACCCGTTGCTGCGGGCGCTGCACGCCTTGCGGGTTTTTCATGAGGAATCGCGAATCAACGGTGAGGATCTGCGGTTGGATTTGACCGCCGCCCGGGATCTCCGCCGGAGGAAACCCATCCGCGGCACGGCCGTTTTGGCGTTGGCGGCGTGCGGATTTTTCGCAGCGGCTCCGCAATCCTCGGCGGACGGCGCCGGCGGGCCGCCGGACACGACCGTGGAGGAGAGGGAACCGGCGGCATTTTTCCCCCCGGATGCCGAACTGTTGGATAACCGCATTCGCGAGGTATTGAACCAGCGGGAATACCGCTGGCGGTTGCCCCCGCCTCCGGGAATGGAGGAAGAGGATGTGGAACGGGGATGGTTTGGGCGGCTCCTGCACGCCACCGCGGATAAATTGAAGGCCGCTTGGGACCGGGTCGGGCATGTGGTGCGGCGCTTTTTCGAATGGCTGGCCGAACGGTTGCGGGATTCCACCCGCGATTCCCAGGCGCGCGACCGCTCGCCGTTTGACCTGTCTCCATTGCTGCGGGTTTTGCTGATCGTGCTCTGCGCGGTGTTGGTTCTGTTCGTGGCCTTTTTGTTGTGGAACGGGTGGCGGCGCGCCCGCGCGCGGGCAAGAAGCCGACCCTCGGCCGCGGCTCCGGCTCCGGTGGACCTGACCAGCGAAAACGTCTCGCCCGACGCCCTGCCGGTGGATGAATGGATTCGCATGGCGCGGGAATACCGTGACAAAGGCGAATGGCGGCTCGCCGTGCGGGCCTATTACCTCGGCTCGCTAGCCGCGCTGGCCGACCGGGGTTTGATCGATCCCGCCCGCCATAAGTCCAGCCGGGATTACCGGCGGGAATTGGAGCGCAGAATCCGCGAACCGGAGCGGGGGTTGACCGCCTACGACGCCCTTTCCCGATTGTATGAGCAGGCGTGGTACGGCATGTATCCGGTGGACGGAGACTCGGTCGGCCGCATGGAAAACCATTACGGGATTATTAAAAGAGATGAACAAAACCTTGGTTAGTGTCGCGGGTATCGTGCTGGTTGCCGCGCTGGTTTTGGGCGCGGTCCTACACCTGTTTCAACTCCGCTTCACGGAGGGGGACATCTATCCGCCGTATTCGAGCTACCGGGCCGATCCGCGCGGAACCAAGGTTTTGTATGAAAGCTTCGACCGCCTGCCGGGGGTGGAAACCCGCCGAAACCTCCGCGACATTTTTCCGGACCGGCCCGGAGTTGGCGACACGGTGGTCTTCGCGGGGGTGACCCATGCCTTTTCGCGGGACCGCGCCCGCAAAATCGAGGAGATGGCCCGAAACGGCGCCCGGGTGGTGGTGGCCTACTATCCCTTTCGCGAAGAGGACCGGGTCCGTTTTGCGGAGGAGTGGAACCAGCGGGAATGGCGGGAGGAGTGGGAGAGAAGGCAACGGGAGCGGGGGGAATCGAAAGACGACTCACGGGACCGGAAGAGCGGGGAGGAGGAGGAAGCCCGGCGCTCGGAATGGCACCTGCGTCCAACCGAGGACACTCCCGAGGAGATTTATTTCGAAGAAGTGGCGGGCGAATTCGGTCGCCTGTTGGGTTTCGCCTTGCATGCCCGGTTCCTGCCGGAGGAGGGGAACCGTCCCATGGAGGAGATCGAAGTGGTTGGGGATGTGTGGTCGCCCTCGCCGCCGCCCCGGTTTTGGCTCGGGCGCCTTCATTTCGAACCCCGGGAAGATGCAGCCTGGTCCGTTCTGCTCACCGCCGGCGGCGAACCGGTGTTCATGGAACGCCGGGTGGGGGACGGGTCCGTGGTGGTGTTCACCGATCCCCACTCCATCAGCAACGAGGGGTTGCGCCTGCAGCGCCGGGCGGATTTTTTGGTTTGGCTTGCCGGAACGTCCCGGCGGGTGATTTTTGACGAAACGCATCACGGCGTTTTTGAGTCCCCCGGCGTCGCCGCGCTGGTGCGGCGACAGAATTTGGAGCCGCTGTTTTTGGCGCTGGCCGCGCTGGCCCTCTTGCTGGTGTGGCGGAACGCCGCCGCCTTTCCGCCGCGGCGGGCCGGGGGCGAGGGCGTCCTTGCGGCGGAGGTGGACGGCCGCGACTCCACCCGCGGACTGCTCAACCTGCTGCGGGCGCACCTGCCGCGCTCGCGCCTGCTGGCCAACTGCTGGGAGCAGCGCCGGCAAACCTTGCGCGAGGACGCCGGCGGGCGGCCCAATCCCCGCCTGGAGGAGGCCGCGCGGGTGGCCGCTTCTCCGGAGGCGGCGTCCGGGCGCAAGGAACTTTTGCAAGCGTATCGCCGCATCACCGAAATCCTCAACGACAAGGGAATCAAAAAGTGAATACACAACTCGAACAACTGAAAGAAATTCTCGCGCGTTCCCGCGCCGAGATCGGTAAAGTCATCATTGGCCAGGAGCGGGTGATCGATCACGCCCTCATCACCATTTTCACCGGCCATCATGCCCTGATCGAAGGGGTTCCCGGAGTGGCCAAAACCCTGTTGGTGCGCACCCTGGCCCGCGTGTTGGGCGGGGACAGTTCCCGCATCCAGTTCACCCCCGACCTGATGCCGGCCGACATCACCGGCACCAATGTCTTCAATTTGCAGACCAATGAGTTCACCTTGATCAAAGGCCCGGTCTTCACCGATTTTCTGCTGGCGGATGAAATCAACCGGGCTCCCGCCAAAACCCAGTCGGCCCTCCTCCAGGCGATGCAGGAGCGGCTGGTCACCATCGACCGGGAGACCCACCGGCTGGCCCCGGTGTTCACGGTTTTCGCCACCCAAAACCCGATCGAATACGAGGGAACGTATCCGTTGCCGGAGGCGCAAAAAGACCGGTTTCTCCTGAAAATCCCGATGGACTACCCGAGCCGGGAGGAGGAGCTGCAACTGGCCGACCGCATGCTGGGCCGGGAGTCTCCGGAGAACGTGCTGGCGGCGGGTGGGGTCGGTCAAGTGATCGGCGCGGAGGACCTCGGACTTTTGCGGGAAGCGTTGGAATCGGTTTTGGTCAAGGAGGAACTCCGCGCCTACGTGGTGGACGTGGTGCGGGGAACCCGCGGGCACGAGGGCATTCTGGCCGGGGCCGGCCCGCGCGCCACCCAGGCGCTGCTGGTTTCGAGCCGGGCGCGCGCCGCCTTGGAGGGCCGGGATTTTGTCACCCCCGATGATGTGAAAGAGATGGCCGGCCCGGTATTGGATCACCGGATCGTGCTGCGTCCGGAGTTCGAGATCGAAGGCGTGACCATCCCCGAAGTGATCGCGGCGGTTTTGAAAGAAGTGCCGGTTCCCCGATGAAAGCGGTTCCCCGCAACGGCTTGGTGGTGTTGGCCGCGATGCCGGTGATTCCGGCGGCGGCGACGCCCTTTACCCCGGCGGCGGCTCCCCTGGCGCTGGCGGCGGCCTTGCTGGCGGCAACCGTGGCGTTGATCGATTTGTTGGTCAGTCTCGGTTTGCGGGAGCGGGTGCGGGCAACGCTTCCCGAACTGGTCCGTTTGTTCCGCAACCGGGAACAGGAATTGCCGATCACCGTGACCACCGGCCCGGCCGGGCCGCGCCGGGTTCGGGTCGGGCTGGTCCTGCCGCCGGATTTGCTTTCCACCGGCGATGACACGGAAATCCGGTTGGCGCCGGGTCAGGAGGCCGGGGTGGCGGGGTGGTCTTGTTTCCCCCGCCGGCGGGGATCGCACGGAGTCGGGGAGGTGCATTGGGAAATTCCCTCCCGCATGGGTTTGTGGGGATTGCGCGGTGCCACTTCCTCGGCCTGCGAAATCCGGGTCTATCCAAATCTGTCCGAGGAACGGCGGGGCGCGGCGGCCCTGTTTCTGAACCGGGGCATGTTCGGGCTTCACCGGCACCGCCAAGTGGGCCGGGGCAAGGAATTCGAGCGCCTGCGGGAGTATTTTCCGGGCGACAGTTACGACGAGATCCACTGGAAAGCGACCGCCCGGCGGGGCGCTCCCATCACCAAGGT
>PXDN01000242.1 GCA_003566375.1 Opitutia bacterium | reverse complement strand
GACAATCAGCCCCGCCGTCGTCTGAAATCTTGCCGTTGACTGTGGCTGCATTGTTTGTGATCCCAGAGGTGGCCTCCAGGATGGCGGTGGGTGTCTGGGCTACTTGGAAAGCGTCTTCTTGGAAGGCATTAGTTTGAAAACCCTCCCCAGTTCCTTTTACTATCTCACCATCCAGATAGGCTTTTGAGATCGGCTGAGTCCCCGTTAGTGCATCGCCATTTATCAGCCTCGCTCGGGCATAGTGGTTGTAAAGAGTAGCTCCGAAGTTGAAGACTGTACCACTACCTACTACCTCGCCATCGCTAATCCACTCAATAGAGGCGTAATTACTAGCATCAATAGTAATCTTATTGTCAGCAATCGTGATGGAGTTGATAGTAGGGTAGGTCTGTGTTCTGGCTGTCCTGTAATTCCAAAGGAACTTGCCATCTCGAAGAGCCTCAAGGACATTGGCTAGATTGAGATCGGCTGCTGGCAGGAGAATTGTAATCCACCCACAATCACCCTCATGGTCAGTACCCCTTGTCCACTGGTGCATATCATCAACGGACAGCCCCCAAATATTCCGAGTTCCGATGTAATGGGTAAGCAACAAGTCCCAAAGGTCTTCATCGTGCCCTCCGACTATATCGGGATGCGTCTCGCATACTCGATTCCATATCTCAATGCCTATCAACCCGTTGGCACGGGAATAACCGTCGAAATAGGGCAGATAGAACGCCTTGTTATTACCCCTATCATGATGCGAGGGGTGAGCAAACCAGCCTATCCCCCCATTATCACGGGTCTTGACTAGCGAACTGGTTATCGTGCCGCCAGCATCATGCCCATCTAGAGGATTCGTCTCTGTCCCCAGATAGATTAGATGGTTGCTTCTATCCTGCTCTAGCCCTGGAACTGCAATTATTCCCAGTGTATCTGGGTCTCGGTTTTCCCAAGTGGCATTGATGTCATTAAGCCCCGTCCAGGGCCAAGGCATCCCCGCCGCGGCTACGTGGCTGTCATGGTCTGTCAAGGCAAGCACATGAACCCCTTGAGCGTTGTAGAGGTCAATCGAGTCGTGAGGGTCTTCGCCCCCATCAGACGCAGTAGTGTGATTATGTAACTGCGCCTTGTATTGCCCTATCGTAGCCCAGTTGATTCCAACATACGGATTGCCGATGAATGCCATAATGCCCCGCTTAGGTTAGGGTATCAGACCCTTCCGCTATGATGCTTCCATCTAGTCTTACTACAATACCTCCACGTAGTGCCTTAACCGTTGTAGGTTCGTTGGTGGCAAAACCTATATGACTCATATCGGTGGCGAAAGCCCCTCCCCAGGTCAAGTTACTCTCATTTGCCCAGATTGCCGTCCTCCCATATATTTGGCTATGATATGCCCTAACACTGGCACGATACGCCTTGCTGTTGGCGTCTATTGTAAGAGCATTTGACACTCCATCTAGCCTCATTATCCCTCCCTCAAAACAATTTACCATATAGTTGGGTGGGTTTAGTGAGGTAGCAACCATCTTAATTGAGCTTGTCCCTGTGTTGGTGAATATGCTGGATAAAACCGCTCCATAGATATACAAGCCACCTGCACAACCATCGCTTATCTCAAGGTCAAAATTATTCAAATCGAGGTTGAACCTACCACCCGCACTAATCATCCCCTTGAATGAGACATCGGCTGTCAGTGTAACCTTCTCTAAGAGTTGCACAGTTAGGTTTGCTACCAATATCAACCCCTGAAGACTTGCTGCCGCAGCAGCTAGAGTAGCAAAGTCCCCCCCAGAGCCTACTGTGTAGGTTGTGGCAGTCGTTACTAACTCCCAGCCTGTATAGGTTCGGTCTTTCCATTCCGCCGTGCCAGCAGGGGGGATAAGAACAGTGCCGTCCTCTATTGTGTGGGCGGCATTCCAGTTTGACGGCCTTACCAAAGTCGTGTCTGTTCCGTCCTCAACTTGTGAAACAAAAGGGTGTTTTATTGCCATATTGTCCTCCTATAAATCGCCCATGCTACCTTAAGATAAGCCACCCATGCTGGTATTATCATGGTTCCTCAGTAACTGGGGCTTTCGCCCCAGCTACTTATGCACCTTGTACGGACTGTACCTTGATAGTCTGGTCTACTGAGTCGGATGCCTCAAACGTAATCTCAGTCGCCCACTCATGGAAGGCTTGTAGGTTGTCGTCCGTTGTGTTTGAGGACGTGAAGATGCCCGCACCGTAGACCGTGTTTGCCCCCGGCTCCCATGCCGTCTTCTCCATCTCTACGGTGTCATCTGTCTTGGTCTCCGTAGCACGGGTAGGGCTTACAGCCTGCCTCGTCCCTACCTCTGTGAAGTTAGCCGTGTCTACATCGAACGCAGCCATAGACACGCCACACAGGGCGAGATGCGAGAAAGCCGCCCCTGCGTTTCCCTCTGTTCCCCCACTTAGGAACCTGCTTGTGTTCTGGAATAGTTTTGCCGTTGGAATGCATCTCTCGGCCATTGTATTACCTCCTTAGTTTCCTTTTGAGTATTGGTGTTAGTAGTAGTTTAAGAGGAAGCGGGCACTTGCCCGTCCTCAGAAATAAGGGTATTCGCCCCCCCCTCTTCGCCATGCAGTATTTGATCCTCGCTGCTTCGAACCTTTGCCCCACTGAAGACTCTGCGTCCACAGACTTGAAGGCTACTAACAGGTTGCCATCCTTGTCCCTAACCACAACCTCACCTGTCACCTTCCTTCCAGTTGCTGCCCCTAGTGCGT
>PXDN01000365.1 GCA_003566375.1 Opitutia bacterium | reverse complement strand
GGCCAAGCCGGTCGATCAAGCGGTCATGGAGGAGATTCTGACCGGACAATTCCGGATCAATCCCCGTGAATACGTTCTCGCCGCCCTCAATGCCGAGGACGGCCAACCGGTGGTGCCCGGCCGCCTGTATAAGGACCTGTTCTTCTGCGGCGCTCCCCGAAGCCAGTTGAAAACGGCGCAGGACATCCTGGTCGAGGCGGGCGTTTACCCCCTCAGGCTGGAACTGGCTTCCGCGTCCACGCTGGGCATGTTGCTCAGCTGGGCCAAAGTGGAGGAGTTTCAAGAGGCCGTGTTGGTTTTGGAATTAAGCGCCGAGAATTCCCATTCTTTTATTCTGAACGGCGGGCGGGGGGATTTTGCCCGACCGATGCCGCTTGGCTTAAACAGCATGATTTCGGGTGTGCGCGAAGAGCTGGGACTCAAGGATGATGAATCGGCCCGCCGTCTCTTTTTCTCCGACAGTTTCGATTTCACTGAAATGGGGCCGCGACTGATTGAGAGGATGCTGCGGGAATTGCAATCCTCGATCGGCCTCTACGAGGTCAAAACCGGCCAATCCGTCGGGCGGGTCGTTTGCACCTTGCTCCCCGACAAACTTTCGTGGCTGACCCGCACTTTCGCCCGCTGTCTCGGCATGACGGCTTGGCAACCCGACTTCACCCGGCAGTTGGCGGCCATGTCGGTGAAGGTGAATGAACAGACCATTACCCGGGGAGTGGACAGCTCCATGCTGGGGTTGCTGTCATTGATGCACAACGAGGAGGTTCCGTCATGAAAGGCAAGAATACCAAATCCGCGGGGGCGGCCCCGCCTTGGCATCCGGATTTCCGCGATGTGCAGGCCCTTCCCGATGTGAAGGTGATCCGAACATCCTTTTTCATTAACGGAATTCCGCTGCTTCTCCTGATGGTGGGATTGGTGCTGTTGATTTCCCTCGAGTTCAGGAGGTATTCCCTCAATGGCGAAATCCGCGCCCTTGAGGCGCGCATCGAGGAAAACCAAGCGGCCAATTCAGCCGTATTGGCTTTGCAGGGACGCTTTGCCCGGGAGGAACGCACCCTCAGGGAAGCCATCGAGTTCCGGGAGGAATCTTTTGCCTTATCCAAGTTTTTATACGCCCTCGGGCAGGTGCTGCCCGACGAAATCCGCATCATCAGCCTGCGTTACCTCGATCTGACCGAGCGCGGCCAGGCGGTGGGAAAACAAATGCAAATCAATGGGTCACTGGCCGGTTCGCCGGAGGAGGCCACTGCCCTGTTTTCCTCGTTTCTCCGCTTGCTGGAAGAGCATCCGGTGCTGTCGGACGGCGCCACGGAATTCGTGCCGGGTTCCCTGGTGCCAACCCCGGAGCGCGACCTCATGGCTTTCAGTATGCGGATCCATTACAAAAAAGAACAATCCGGGGAGAGGAATGGCCGATGAATGTCAAAGATTTGTTGGAAAAGTTAAAAGCCTATCCGGTGGCCACCGTTGCCGGCGCGCTGGCGCTGGCGGTATTCGGGCTCCTGTATTTCAGGTGGATGGGGTTTCCCGAGCAACAGCGCCAATTGGACAATGTATCCAGAGACTGGGTTCGAGTGGAGTCCAACGTTTTTAAAAACTCTGTAAATTTGGAAACGCATCTTGCCAAAGCTGAAGGAATTTCGCAAGATGTCACGGAAAGATTGATACGCTCCAGCGAGCTTGCGAGGAATTACCAATATTTTTACCGCATGGAAACCATGACCGGAGTTCAGATTGAAAGCTTGCAGCAAGTGCAGGCGGCGCCACCGGCCCAACCGCCCGCCGGAGCGGCCGCCCGCCGCGCGGCCGAGGCCGCCCAGCCTCCGGCCACTTATTCAAAGGTTGGTTTCAATATGAACGTGGCCGGCCGTTTCGGGGAATTGCTGCCGTTTTTAAACATGATTGAGAACGGACAACACATCGCCCGCGTTAAGACCTTCAACCTGCAGCGGACCTCCGAGGGCGACAGCCGCCTTATCAGCATTTCGATGCAATTCGACCTTCTCGGGCACCCATGAAAACACCAATCGTCATTTGCTTGTTTGCAAGCGTCGTTTCCCTGGCGGCGGCACAAGTGGCCGCGCCGGCCGCGCGCGAGGAATTTCTCGCCCGGGCGGAACTTCTACGGCCGACCACCTTGGACGAGGCCCGTGCCCGTTTCCCGGAACCGATCAACCCGTTTTTCGGGCCGCCGCCCCCCTCTCCGTCCGTTACCGAGGCAGAAGCCGCCGCAGGCCAAACCGCCGCCGCGGCGCCCGCCGCTCCCCCCCCCGTGACGATCGACGACCTGACGGCTGATTTGCGGCCCAGCGGCATAATGGAACTTTCCGGCATCCCCTTTTTAATGTTTGGCGAAAGCCGGCTTCGGGAGGGGGACACCCTGACCGTAAGGTATCGGGGAAACAATTACGATCTTCAGGTTGTTCGCTTGGAGACCCGCCGATATGTCCTTCGCTGGAACGACCAAACCGTGACCAAAACTCTGCAGAACTAACATCATGAAAACACCCGTAACCCTGGCAACCATTGCCCTCAGCCTGCTCTTGGCGGGATATCTTTTCGCGAGAACCGAGCCTCCCGCCGGTTCCGCCGTTCACGCCGCCGGGTCTGAGCCGGTAGTGGAGGTCATCGCCGTCGGCGAAGAGCCGGTGGAGGCCGGAAGCCCGGCTGCGTCCGGAAATCTGGAGCCGGACGCGCCCGGGACGGACGAGCCGGAGGGTGATCCGGAGCCGGAGCCGGAGCCCGAGCCCGAGC
>PXDN01000088.1 GCA_003566375.1 Opitutia bacterium | reverse complement strand
TGCGGGTCGAGATTGGCGAGTTCGATCAACAGCTTGAGCCGGTCGTCCACCGTTTCCCCCATACCGAGAATACCGCCGGAGCAAACTTCCAATCCGGCGCTCCGCACATTGGACAACGTTTGCAGGCGGTCATCGTAAGAGCGGGTGGTGATGATCTCGGGATAAAATTCGCGCGACGTATCCAAATTGTGGTTGTAAACCGAACAGCCCGCGTCCTTGAGCCGGGCCGCCTGGTCGCCCCGCAGCATGCCGAGGGTGCAGCAAACCTCCAGCCCCATGGAGGAAACTCCCCGCACCGTTTCCAGGACCGAATCAAACTGGGCGCCGTCGCGCACTTCCCGCCAGGCCGCTCCCATGCAAAAGCGGGAGGCTCCCCCCTCCAAAGCCGCGCGGGCGTCGGTCAAAATGGCATCGGTGTCCATCAACTCCTCATCCTCCAAGCCGGTGTGGTAATGGGCGGACTGCGGACAGTATTTGCAGTTTTCCGGACAGCGACCGGTCTTGATGGATTTCAATGTGCACAACTGCACGCCGGCCGGATCCTGCCAGCGTTGATGAACCTCCTGCGCCCGAAAAATCAGGGTCGTTAGCGGGAGGTCGTGAATGTTTCGAACGTCTTCGAGGGTGTGAGCCATGGTTTTTTCTATTCAGGTAAACGCCGCCGCCGGTTGGCGGGCGCGGATGGTTTCTTCGATGGACAAGGTGGTTTTTTCAATCAAAAAGGTGATTTCGTCTTCGTTCACGCACAAGGGCGGCACCAGCAACAAGGTGTCTCCCAGCGGGCGCAGGATCAATCCGTGCTCGCGGGCGCGCAGGCAAACCCGCAAGCCAAACCGTTCGCCGGTGGGAAACGACTCCGCCGCGCCGCGCTCCGGCGTCAGTTCGACCGCCGCCGCCATGCCGCGCTGGCGGATTTCCGCAACTTGCGGATGTCCGTCGAGCCGCTCCTCCAAAAGCCGGCCAAAGACGGAGACCCCGCGGGCCAGATCCCCGGAAGCGATCATCGTTTCCAGTTTTTGAATACTGGCCAGGGAGACCGCCGCGGCCAGCGGGTTGCCGGTGAACGTGTGGCCGTGGAAAAACGCGCGAAAACTCTCAAACGGGCCGAGAAAGGCCTCGTAAATGTCATCCCGCACCACGGTGGCGGCCAGGGGCAGGTAGCCGGCCGTCAATCCTTTGGCCAGGCAGAGAAAATCCGGTTCAATTCCCTCTTCCGCGCAAACCAGCAGGGAGCCGAGCCGCCCGAACGCGACAAAAACCTCGTCGAGGATCAAGTGAACCCCGTGTTGGCGGCAGAGCGCGGCGACTTCCCGCAAAAAACCCGGCGGCTGCAGGCGCATGCCGGCCGCCCCTTGCATCGAGGGCTCCATGATCAGGCAGGCGGTCCGCTCCGCCTCTTTTTGCAAAAGCTTTTCCAACCCCTTCAGGCTTTCGCGGGCATCCGCTTCGGCAACCCGGCCGTTCAGCTCGGCGCAGACCGGGGCGGGAAAATGGGAAACCGGAAAAAACCACGGACGGAAACGCCCGTGAAACACCCCGTTGTCCCCGACTGCCATGGTGCCGAAGGTGTCGCCGTGATAGCCGTTGGCCATACTGATCACGCCGCGCTTTTCAGGATGCCCCGTCAGTTCCCAATACTGGAAGGAAAGCTTCAGGGCGATCTCCACCGCGTTGGAGCCGTTGTCACTGAAAAACGACCGGTTGAGGCGGCCCGGGGAGATCTCCGCCAACCGCGCGGCCAGGTCCGCGCCGACCGGATGGCTCAGCCCGAGCAGCGTGCTGTGGGCGACGCGGTCGAGTTGGTCGCGCAAGGCGGCGTTGAGGTCGGGATCGTTGTGACCGTGGACATTGGTCCAGATGGAGGCGTTGCCGTCCAGGTAACGGCGGCCCTCGCTGTCGGTGACCCAGGCGCCTTGGCCGGAAACAATTTGCACCGGCGGGATGGCGGCATATTCCCGCATCTGGGTAAACGGATGCCACGAGTGGCGCAAATCCCGCTCGTTCCATGCACGCGTTGCCTTGTTTCCCGTCATCGGGGTTCATGCAACCGGGATCCCGTCCAATTGTTAAGCAAAAAACCTTTCCCGGTTAACATTTGCCGTCCCGACAAAATCGGGAACAACCCGGCCAAGATCCGCGTGGCCCGTTTTGGGGAAATATTCGATGCTGGCCCGCATGTTGAATTCACCCAAAGTCAATCTCTGGCCGATCCTTCCCATTTTGATTTTGCTAACCGCGGTGGCCGCCGCCCAATTCGTCCCCTCTCCCGATACGGAGGAGCCGGAAACTCCCGCGTCGGATGCCGGAGAGCAACAAGAAAGGAGCACCGCGCTTTAGACGGCGAACAGAGGCCCCGAGGTTACCGCTTTCTAAACCGCATCCCGCCCTCTGAAGATGGGCGCTCCCCTTTGCAGCCGCATTCTCGCCGAGAAAAGGAGCGCCGCGCTTTAGCCGGCGAACAGAGGCCCCGAGGTGACCGCTTGCTACACCGCATCCCGCCCTCTGAAGCAGGGCGCTCCACTTTGCAGCCGCATTCTCGCCGAGAAAGGAGCGCCGCGCTTCAGCCGGCGAAGCTGCCTTCCCCTCTTTGATGCGGGGCTTACCCTGGCTGAAATAGCCTCGCCATATGCCAACCTACGGCTTCCCCGGATTCCGCTTTCTTCGCAGCAGACCAACGGCCAGCAATAAAAACGCGCCCAGCAGAAATCCCGCCAGGGCCGGTTCCGGCACGAGGGCCAGACCGGTGGTATCGAAAATCC
>PXDN01000005.1 GCA_003566375.1 Opitutia bacterium | reverse complement strand
TCTGTTTGAGTTTCGGCCCGCTGAGGGATTTCACCTGGCATTCCAAGCGGAGGAAATTTCGGGGTCGAAAGTTAGAGCCTGTCCAAACCGACGAGGATGAGATCACCTCCTTCCACCAGCACAACCTCTGGCTGGTCTCCCGCCTGCTGGCCCAACAGGACGCGGTCGCCGCGAAGGCCGCCTGAGGCCCGCCCGCGGCACCGGAGAAAGGTTACAATTAATTTCGAACGACCGTTTTTGAAAATCCGGGATTTTGGGACAGGCTCTATCCATAACGGCTAACCGCACCTTTTATAGCGGGCAGTGCGCCGCTGATACACCAACAGGAACTGGAGTTCTAGCAAACAGGCGGTAAGATCTGCTTGACAAAGAGAAATTTGGCAATGATTTTCAATGTATGAAAACCATAACAATCAATGTATCCGATCCGGTTTATCGTGATTTGGCTTCCTATGCGAAGGGGAAGGGGCGACCGACGTCGGAGGTGATTCGAACCGCGATGGAAGAGTATCACGCGAGAGTGGTGGCGCGTCGCACAAGCTTGCGGGAACGACGCGCAGCCAGCGTGGGAGGGCCGGTGAAGCCCTTGTTGGCGGAGGACGACCTTTTGGACGAAATGCTCCATGATTCACGGGATTGACACTGATTTTCTCGTGGCGTTGGAGATTCGCGATCATGAGTTTCATGGTGCCGCCGATGCATTGCTCGAGGGTGTGTTGGACGAAGGGCATGACTTAGCGGTGGCTCCGCAGACGTTGGCGGAGTTTATTCATATCGTAACCGACGGGCGGCGCATGAAGGAACCGCTGAGTTGCACCGAGGCAGTGGGACGGGCCGAGTTTTGGTGGCATGCTCGCGAGGTCGTGCGAGTATTTCCGGACGAGCGGTCGGCTGACAGTTTTCTGACTTGGCTTCGAGAGCATCGCATAGGCCGTAAGCGGCTTCTCGATACTTTGCTGGCGGCAACCTACGCCGCCCGTGGTATCCGCCGTGTAATTACCAACAACGTGGATGATTTCCGTGTTTTCGGCTGTTTCGATCTTATTTCCTATCGCCTGACGGAGCCTCCGGACGATGGCTGAAAATTTAGGTGGTTTCCGCTGGAATCCGCCGACACGGTAGAGCACGAATGTTTTTTCGAGAAAATCCAGTTATTTGGGTTAATGTAAATTTGGCCATTTAAGCAACTAAATCCATTTAATCTTCGTCCAGAGGCACGCCCGCGCGAAATAAAGGGTCCGCACTTGCCAGTTACCGCAAACCGGGTTTGTTCATTTTGATGGTTCATCTGTTTCGCCGTGTTGCCGTTCCCGCCGGGGCGGGCTTGTTCTTGTTTCTGCTCTCCGTCGCAAGCGGGTGGGCCACCTTTGGCGATCCACGGGGTTTTTACGCCAACAGCCATGTCACCGAGCAGGTGTTGGCACCCGGAGTCATCCTCTACCGGGCGGACGGCACTCATGAAGGCACCCCGCAGGTTTCCCATGTGGTCAGCGTCGATTTGTCGGTTCCCAATCTTTCCCTAAGGGCGTTGCCTGGGGAACGTTTTGTCGGCTCAACCCAGTTTTTTCCGGCGTTCCACCGTTTCCCAATTACAGGCGGACTATGACGCGCTGGTCGCGATTAACACGGCCTTTTTCGATATCGGTTCCACCCAGGCGCCGACCGGCATTCTGATGCGGGACCGTGTTTTGCTGCGGGAGCCGGCGGGCCACCGCAACGCCTTTCTGATTCCGGACGGAGGAGCGCCATTCATGACCAATCACACGTTTTCCGGCACCTTGTTTCACAACGGGGCAACCCGCGCTTTCAACGGCGTGAACCACCATTCCCTCGGCAATAACCAAGTGGCGGTTTACCAGCAGCCGTGGAATCGGAGTCCCGGAACAACGGCGGCCTTTCTGGAGGGATTGCAGGTCTTTGAAGTGGTGGTGAACAAAACCGGATTTGTGCCCGCTTCCAATCCCGGCGCACCCGCCCGCATGGTCGGCACCGTGGCCTCCGTCCGCAACCAGCAACCGTCCGTGAACATCGGCGCCAATCAATTCGTGATCACCGCCACCGGCAACGCCCGTTCTTTTTTGCAGGCCATGTCGGTCGGCTCCACCGTGGAAGTCCGCTGGCAACTAGGCGGCGGCGGTGCCGAATTTCCGTCTTGGGACCAGATCAAAGACGCGGTCGCCGGGTGGAATCGTTTGCTGGTCAACGGCCAGATCCAAAGCAACAGCACCGCGCACTGGAATAACCGGCATCCGCGCACGGTGGTGGGGTTGGATCAGAGTGGTCAGCGCATGGTTTTTCTGATGGTGGAGGGCCGCCAGACCGGGCGGGCGGCGGGGCTGAGCCTCCACGCCATGGCCCAATACCTCGCCCATCTCGGGGCTTACCAGGGTTTGGAATTTGACGGCGGCGGCTCTTCGGGCATCGCCGCGCGGGTGGACGGGGAAAACCGGTTGCTGAGCACGCCATCGGACGGGTCCGAGCGGTTCGTGCCCGCCGGGCTCGGGCTCATGCTCAACCCCGAAGAACCCAACGCGTTTTTTCAAAACATCCGCATCACCCCGGGCGGTGACAGCGCGGTGGTGACTTGGGAAACGGCGGAGCCCGCGCGTTCCCGCGCCCTGTTCGGATCAAGCGGCTACGACCGAGAATCGGCGCGGTTTCCCCGGCCCTCGACCCGGCACACCGCGCTATTGCAGGATTTGGAGACGCCGGGCAGAACGTTTATCCGGTTGGAGGCCGTAACCGATTCGGGCACCGAAATCTCCCACGGCCTGGAGGTGCGGCTGGGGGAATTGATCATGGACGATCCCGAGGCCACCTTAACCGGGTCCTGGAACACCGGCGCCTTCGGCACTCCGTGGGGTGAAAGCTACCGCTGGACCAACACGGTGTCTGGCAACGCCACCCACACCGCAACCTACCGCCCCGGCATCACGGTGCCGGGCCGCTACGATATTTTTGTTTGGTATGTGCCGGGTGGCAACCGGACCACCGCCGCCCGTTATGAAATCCGCCATGCCAATGGAACTTCCAACGTGACCGTGAACCAGCGTAACAACGGCCACCAATGGCGCCCGCTCGCCTCCAACCTGCGGTTTCTCCCCGGCGCCGATCACTACGTTCGCATCAACAACAGTGATGGCACCGGCGGGCAGGCCCTCATGGCCGACGGGGTGCGGTGGGTGCTGCGCCAGCCCGACGCTCCCGCGGAAGGCGAACCGCCCGCGTGGTGGACCCGGCATTTCTTCGGGGACGAGCAAATGGCCGGTTCGGTCGATGCCGACGGCGACGGCTACACCGTTTGGCAGGAATATCTGTGGGGAACGGATCCCTCGTTACCCGAGTCGCGTCCCGAATTCAGTCTGGAGCGGAACCGGGCGGGAACCTTCACCTTGGAATTCGCCCCTCTCCTGCAAGGCCGGACCTACATCCCGCAAGGGCGCGGCTCCCTGACGGAAGGGGAGTGGCAAAGCGTTCCCCACTTGCCGATGATCACCCCTCCGGAAGGAGGCGGCATCCTCCGCATCATTCAGCCGGGCACCGGCCAATACTTTTACCGGCTGGAAGTGCGCCCCTGATTCGGTGTTGCCACGGCGGCGCGCCGGGGGAATTCTGCCGGGACGTTCCATCCCACATGAAAATCGGTCAGGTCCAGCTCACGTCTAATTTGTTTTTGTCTCCTCTGGCGGG
Source organism: Opitutia bacterium (assembly GCA_003566375.1). Lineage (GTDB taxonomy): Bacteria > Verrucomicrobiota > Verrucomicrobiia > Opitutales > T3Sed10-336 > T3Sed10-336. The sequence continues at coordinate 8,617 of PXDN01000005.1, read as the reverse complement.
ATACACCAACCTGCCGTTCCGCCTGACCGTGCGTGAAATCGGCGGGCTGGGATTTGTCACCACGGATTTGGTCAACGCCCGCTCGCTGTTGGAGAGCAATCCGGTCGCGGTGCGCCTGTCGGCAACCTGCCCGGAGGATCAACCGATGTCGGTGCAGCTGTTCGGCGCGGATCCCGGGGAGATGCGGGAGGCCGCGCGGGCGGTGCGGGAATTGGGCGCGGCCGCCGTCGATGTCAACATGGGTTGTCCGGTCCCCAAGGTCTGCAAGGTGGGCGGGGGCTCGGCCATGATGATGGAAACAAAGAAAACCGCCGCCCTCATCCGGGGCATGGCGGACGCGGTGGATATTCCGGTAACGGTCAAAATGCGGCTCGGCTGGGACGACCAAAACATCACCGCTCCCGACCTTGCCCGCGCTTTGGAGGATGCCGGGGCGGCCGCGGTTTTCGTGCACGGGCGCACCCGCCAACAGGGATTTTCCGGGCGGGTCAGTCTGGAGGGCATCCGGGCGGTGGCGCGCGCGGTGCGGGCGATCCCGGTAATCGGCAACGGCGACGTGACCACGCCGGAAGCCGCCCGCGTGATGCTGGAGGAAACCGGTTGCGCGGGGGGGAGCATTGGGCGCGGGGCGTTTTACAATCCGTGGATTTTCTCCCAAACCCGCCACTACCTGAAAACCGGGGAGATGCCGCCGGAAGCGGCCTTGGAGGAACGGCTCGCCATCATGGGCCGCCACCTCGACCGGATGGTGTTGTTCTACGGCGAGGCGCGCGGCTGCCGCATGTTCCGCCGGGTGGCGAAGATGTATTCCCGGCGTTTCGGGCCGGCCAACCTGTTCAACCGCCGCGTCTCCCTGCTGCGGTCCCGCGCGGAGTTCGATGAAATCGTGGAGGAGTTTTTAGCTTGGCGCCGCCGGTTTCTGAACGACGAGGGCGAACTGTTGCCGCAATTCCAGCCAAGGCCCCTCAACGCCTCCTTCCTGGCGGGCGAAGGCGGGGCCGACGCGGAAGAGCCGATTAAAGTTCCCGCCGGCCCCATAGAAACATGGTAATTAAAATTTCATTACCTTCCACCGTCCGCCGCGTTGTCAGTCCGGCGCCGTTTTCACTGATTGATTCCACAAACCGGATCCGGTCATGATCGAAGCGCGGGAATTGAGCAAATCGTTTCGCGTCAAGGGAGGGCAGCGCCTGCGCGCGGTCGAGGGCGTGACGTTCACCTGCCGCCCCGGCGAGATTTTCGGCCTGCTCGGCATCAACGGCGCCGGCAAGACCACCACTCTCCGCATGCTGGCGACCCTGTTGACACCGACGGGTGGGGAGGGGCGGATTTGCGGTTTCGACATCGGCCGGGAACCGGAGGAAGTCCGGCGGCGCATCGGATTTTTGTCCACCGCCACCGCGTTGTATGGGCGGCTGACCGGTCTGGAAGTGGTCAATTATTTCGGGAGATTGCACGGCATGACGGAGGAAAAACTGGCGGCGCGGCGGGAGGAACTCTTCACCGCCCTCGGCATCCACGAATTTCAAGACCGGCGGTGTGACCAATGCTCCACCGGCATGAAGCAGCGGATTTCCATTGCCCGTTCCCTGATACACGACCCGGAGGTGATGATTTTTGACGAGCCGACTCTCGGACTTGATGTGCTGGCCGCCCGCCAGATCACGCGGTTCATCCGGGACTGCCGGGAGCGGGGGAAAACGGTTCTCTTTTCAACCCACGTCATGAGCGAAGTGGCCAAACTGTGCGACCGCGTGGCCATCATTCACCGGGGAGCGGTGCGCGACGCCGGCGGGGTCGGGGAATTGGCCGAAAGGCACGGGGTGGACGACATGGAGGAGATATTCGTGCGGGCGGTGGGGGAAACGGCCAACGTGGTTTCGGTGGCGTCGGGGGAGGATGTTTCATGAATGGCGGGTTGAAAACAACCGGGGTGATTTTCCGCAAGGAATTTCTGGATACCATCCGGGACCGGCGCGCCCTTGCGTCGATGATTCTGGTGCCGTTGATCGTGATTCCCCTGATCATCGTCGGTTTCGGGGGCTTGTCGTTTGTGGTCATGGAACGGGCCGAAAGCCGTCAGTTGACGGTCATGGTGCTGCAAGCGGAGGAAGACCCGGCGTTGGTGGAAACCTTGGCCGGGAATCCAAACCTTCGGGTGGTGGAAGCGGATGCGGATTACGCCGATCTGATTTCCTCGCGCAGGGTGAACGCGGCGGTCGCCCTCCCGGAAAATTTCCGCCAGGAGGTGGAGCGGGGGAAAGTGCCGCGGATCGTGATCCACACCTACGAAGGGGAGTTGAGTTCCAGTCTGGCCGCCCAGGCGGTGGAGGAGGTGTTGCGCGGCCACCTGCGGGAGATCCAGCGCGAACGGCTGGCCGGGGCCGGTTTGGCGCCGGAGTTTCTCACGCCGTTCACCCTGGCGCGGCAAAACGTGGCGCCGCCCGAGCGGGTCGGCGGAAACCTGCTCGGCGGCGTGCTGCCGTACCTGCTGGTGATTCTCTGCCTGACCGGGGCGGTCTATCCGGCCATGGATTTGACCGCCGGTGAAAAAGAGCGGGGAACCATCGAAACCCTCCTGACCAGCCCGGCTCCGCGATCTTGCATCGTGTATGGAAAATTTTTAGTCGTCTTTTGTTTTTCCATACTGACGGCATTGCTGGCCCTCGGCACGCTCGGCGCCTCCCTTTGGGCGGGCACAACCCTGCTGCGCGCCCAAGCGGACTTCGGGGAGCTTTCGCTTGCGGTGAGCCCTTCCGCCGTCGCCTCGGTGTTTCTGCTTTTGGTTCCGGTGGCGGTTCTTTTTTCCGCTCTGTTGCTGGCGATTTCCCTGTTTGCCCGCAGCTACAAGGAGGCGCAAACCTACATCAGCCCGTTGATGATCGTGGCCATGCTGCCGGCATTGGTCGCCGCCATGCCGGGAGTGGAGTTAACCCCCGTCCTCGCCCTGGTGCCGGTTTTGAACGTCAGTCTGGTCGGGAAGGAAATTCTCACCGGCCTTTTCCCGTGGGGTCCCATCCTGTTCGTGTTTTTCTCCACCTGTCTCTATGCGGCCGCCGCTTTGTGGGGCGCGGTTTGCCTCTTCAACCGCGAGGATGTTCTCTTCCGCGCGTCTTGAGATTTCTTCCGCAAGGGTGTTCCCTGTTCCATGAAAGGCATTGTTGAAAACATGGCCGCCGACTTGGAAAAGAAAACCGGGTTCCCGGTCTCGCTGTCGGGGTTGACGTCCAGCTTGTTGAGCGGAAAAGTGGCGGCCCGTTCGGCCCGGGTTACCAATCCGGCCCACTACCCGGTGGAGGATTTTCTCGAAACCGGTGAGTTGGAAGTCCGCGCCTCGGCGGCGTCGCTCTTTGGGGGCGGGTTGAAATTGCGGTTGCTGCGAGTGCACATCCGCTCGCTGACCGCGTTGCGAACGTCCGCCGGAGTGACCAACCTGAACGAGTTCCGCACCGCCATGGAAAACGACGCCCGCGGCGGCGGGGAGGCGTCCGATCCGGAAAAATCCGCCGCAAGGGATTTTCACATCGAGCGTCTGGTGGTCCGCATCGACACCATCCGGACCGAGGACCACGCCGGGGAATCACTGGTCAAACGGGATTACGCCCTCAACTGGGAGCGGGAGTTTGCGGATGCCCGCGATGCCCGCATCCTCGGCAACATTCTGCTGGCCGCGCTGGCGGAGGCCGGTTTGACGCCCGAGCAATGCCCGGTTTTCGCCTCCGCCCTGCCACCCGAATTGCGCGCGAAACTGGCCAGCGTGTGACCACCCGGCCCGCGCTCCGGATTGCCTCAGGTCTGGCGGGAGGTGTCCTCCGCACCGCTGCCCGCCGATTGCAAGAAGCGGTGCAACCCGGCGGCCGTTTTCAAGCCGATGCCGGGGACTTCGGCAATCTCTTCCGGCGTGGCCTGGCGCAGTCTGGCAATGGAACGGAAACGGGCCAGCAAGGCTCGGCGGCGCGTCGGCCCGAGTCCGGGATATTCCTCCAAAATGGATTCACGCAGCAGGCGGCTGCGGAGTTCGGCGTTGTAGCTGTTGGCCAGCCGGTGGGCCTCGTCGCGGACGCGCTGGAGCAGGCGCAGGGCGGGATCGCGCGGGGGCAACAGCAGGGGAGGCCGGCCGTCGCTGAAAATGATGGTCTCTTCTTTCTTGGCCAAACCGATAAGCGGGGGCGGCGTTAAATCGAGTATCAGAAAGGCCCGCAAGGCGGCGGTTACCTGGCCTTTGCCCCCGTCGATGACCACCAGGCCGGGAAATGGTTTGCCTTCGTTGGCCAGCCGCCGGTAGCGCCGGCCGACGACCTCCTCCATGGCGCGGAAATCGTCGTTGCCGATGAAACTTTTGATTTTGTAGCGGCGGTAGTTGGGTCTGTCCGGTTTGCCTCCCGCAAAACGCACCATCGACGCGACCACGTAGGTGCCGGAAATGTGGGAAATGTCGAAACACTCAATGGAGGCGGGCGGTGCTTCCAGCCCGATCACTTCGCGCAAGCGGTGCAGCGGGATGCCGTCGTCCACCGGGGGAGCGGGATCGCGGGCGAATTTGCGGGTGCGGAGAATGGTGCGCTCCAACGAGCGGGCGAGATCCCGCAGGCGGGCCGCGTTTTCGTAGTCGCGGGCCTCGGCGGCGGCCCGCATCTCCTCCCGCACCTCGGCCAGCCAGTCGCGGGTTTTGCCTTCCAGAAAAGCGCAGGCCCGGCTGACCCGCAGACGGTATTCCTCCGGGGTAACTTCGTTGGCGAATCCAAACAGCTCCGCCCGCACGTCGTCATACAAACGCCAGCGGCCATCGGGCTGGCGCGCCGGGTTGGCGTCGCCGAGCAGCACGCCGAATTTTTTGCGCAACTCCGCCAAGGTGCGGCGCAGCGGACCGGCGTGGGCAAACGGGCCGAAATAGCGGGCGCCATCCTCCTTTCTCAGGCGGGCCAGCCGGAACCGCGGAATCTCCGTGTCGATGTCCACCCGCAGCAACAGGAAACGTTTGTCATCGGTGAAATCGGTGTTGTAGCGGGGCTTCCATTGTTTAATCAGTTTGCCCTCCAGCAGAATAGCCTCGGCTTCGGACTTGACCTCAAGGGTCTCAAAATCTGCGATGACTTCCACCAAGGCGCGGATTTTCGGTTGCTGGATGAACGAGCGCGATGGCTGGAAATAGGTGGAGACCCGTTTTTTCAAAGCCTTCGCCTTGCCGACGTAGATGATCCGCCCAAACCGGTCTTTCATCAGGTAGACGCCCGGCCCGTCGGGAAGGCGGCGGACTTTTTCTTTGAGATTTGCGGTGTCCTTCGTTGGCATATTGCGGGAATGGAAGTAGTTTGCCGACCCTTGATGAGTAAATCAACGAACATGCCAACCTTTTCATGATGCGTTCACCGCGTGTTGAGATTCTAAACCTTGGAAGCGAGCTGCTTCTCGGGTTGCGAACAAACACCCACCTCTCGTGGCTGGGGGACCGCTTCGCCCGCCGCGGAGTCACCGTGCAACGGGGCGTGGTGGTGGATGACCGGGAAGAGGAAATCCGCCGCCAATTTCTCGATTGCTGGGAACAGGGTGACATCATTCTGACCACCGGCGGTCTGGGTCCGACCGGCGATGACATCACCTGCGAATGCGTCGCCGGCGCTCTCGGCCTCTCCCTGATGCACGACCCGCTGATAGAGACCCAGCTGGAGGCCTGGTTCCAACAGCGGGGACGGATTTTGACCGACATCAACCGCAAGCTCGCCTTCCGTCCCGAAGGTTCGGAAGCGTTGCCCAACCGCATGGGCACCGCCTGCGGCATATGGCTGGAAAAGGACGGGAAAATTCTCATCATGCTTCCCGGCCCTCCCCACGAGTTGCGGGTGATGGTGGAGGAACAGGTGTTTCCCCGCCTGGAGGCGAAGGGATTGCTCGGCATGGACGAAGGCTACGTGCAAATCCGGACCGCCGGGCTGGGGGAATCCGTGGTGGCTGAAAAACTCCAGCCGCTTATCGACCTGATTCCGGGCGTGAAAGCCGCCTATTGTTTGCGGGAGGGAATGGTGGATTGCCGTCTCTCGGCGGATGACGGAGCCGATGTTACCATGTGCGTGCTGCAACAGCTGGCCAACCGCTGCGCCGCCGTTTTGGACGTTGATTTCGTCTGCTTCGGGCACGACACCCTGGAACAGATCGTGTTCGACAAACTGCGGTCACGGGATTTGACCCTGGCGGTGGCCGAATCCTGCACCGGAGGTTTGCTCTCCAACAGTTTCACCGACATCTCCGGCTCATCGAAGGTTCTGCTGGGCGGTTGCGTTTGTTACAGCAACGACGCCAAGGTCCAGATGCTCGAGGTTCCCGATTGCCTGCTGCGCCAGCATGGAGCGGTGAGTTCCGAAACCGCCGTGGCCATGGCCATGGGCGTGGCCGAAAAACTGGAGGCCGACTACGCGCTCAGCGTAACCGGCTTCGCCGGCCCCGGCGGCGGAACCGAAACGGCCCCCGTGGGCACCGTTTTCCTGGGCCTGCACGGGCCCGACGGCACGTGGAGTCAAAAAGTCCATTTCAACGGCGACCGCGTGACGGTGAAAAAACTGGCGGTGGCCCGCGCCCTGGACTGGCTCAGGCGGGAGTTGAACAAAAAAGATTTGCCCGTGATCCGCGAACAGCACGCAATGGACTGAACCCGGAAACCCGGTTCCACCTTCCATCACGCGGTCATGGCTGAAAAACCTTTTCACTTTATCGGAGGCAACGACGACTACTTGGTCGGGCGGCTTGGCAACAGCCGTTTCGACGAGCTGGCCGCCGGAGTCACGGACGAGTTTTCCCGGGAAATCATCGACGGCGCCGCCAACAACGTGGCTGAAGTGGAAACCGCGGTCGAGCGGTTTGGCCAGGCGGTCAACACCCTTCCGATGTTCGGCGGGCGAAAGGTGGTTTGGCTGAAGGACGTGACCTTTCTCGCCGACACCGTGACCGGCCGGGCCGAGGGAACCCTTTCCCAAGTGGAACGCCTGCGCGGCCTTCTCGAAGCGGTCGATCCGGCCCAGGTCGCGGTGATCGTGACCGCCTCGCCGGTGGACAAGCGCCGGGCTTTTTCCAAGTGGCTCGACAAAAGCGGCGCGGCCGAGTGGGTGGCGTCCCCGGGCGACAAAGGCGGGGGGGCCTCGCTGCCCGATTTAATCCGCAAGGAAGCGGCCGCTTGGGACGTGAAGATTACCCCTGACGCGGTGGAACTGCTGGTGGCCAAAACGGGCGGCCACACCCGCCTGGTGGTCGAGGAGGTGCGCAAACTGGCCACTTGGCTGGGCGGGGAGGCGGACACCATCGGGGAAAAACTGGTTGCCGAAATGGTGCCCGAATTCGGCGAAGGGGATTTCTTCGAGGCGGCGGAGGCTTTTTACTCCCTCGATCCGGCCTGGGCTTTGGAGGCGTTGCGCCGCCATTTTTTCTCCGGACACGAATCCCGCGGCCTCCTGGCCACCCTCCAAAAACGGAACAGCGTGTTGATTCAACTCCGGATTTTGTTGGACGCCGGTGAAATCCGACTCGGCCCGCGGGGACTCGACAAGGCCGGGTTTGAGCGGGCCGCCGCCGCCCATTCCGCCGCTTTCGCGGGTGCCTAAGAGAAGAGCAGCTACAACGTGTTCACCCAAAATCCCTGGTATTTGGGCAAGTTGGCCGAGCGATCACGCGGGTTGCCCCTGAAGAAGTTGATCGATTTCCAGCAGGAGTTTCTCGGGGCTTATGCCCAAATCACCCAGCGTCCCCGCGAGCAGGAGGAAGAGGTGCTGCGGGAAATGTTCATCCGCTGCCTGGGAAACCAGTGAATCCAAAATTTGGATTCGGGATTTCCCGCGTTTCGGGAATTGACCGGCGGGATAGTTTTTCAGAGATTGACCGCGTTTTGTTTCATTCTTCAATCCGAGGCGGTTGCCAGCCATCATGAAAATTGAACGCGTTGAAATCATCCCGTTGCTTTACGGCATGACCGGTTACTTTAAGTTTTTCCATGACCGGGACGGCGCGGCGGGACGGGGCGCCATCATGGTGAAAATCACCGCCGATGACGGCACGGTCGGCTGGGGACAATCGGTGCCGATCGCCAAGTGGAGTTACGAAACCCTGGAAACCGCCGTTCTCCTGTTGCACAATTACTACATCCCGGCTCTCCTTGAACGCGACCCGCTCGACATTCCCGGGGCGCACGCGGCCATGGACCGGGTGGTGGCGCGCGGCTTTTCCACCGGCAACCCGATCACCCGCGCCGGCCTCGACCTTGCCCTGCATGACTTGGCCGGCAAAGCCCAGGGCAAATCACTCGCCGAATTGTGGGGATTGCCACAAGGGGGGCCGCTCGACTTGAGCTGGACGGTCAATGTCACCTCCCTCGATCAAGCCGAGGAAGTGATGGAGAACGGGCGCCTGCGCGGTTTCCGGCATTTCAACATCAAGGTCGGCCCGGACCCGGACTTCGACCGCGAACTCGCCTCCCGCGTCCGCGCCGGAGCGCCGGAAGCCTTTCTTTGGGCCGACGCCAACACCGGCTACACCGTGGAAAACGCCCTGCGGGCGGCCCCGGCCCTGGCCGACGCGGGAGTGGATATTTTGGAAGCGCCGTTGCCGCCCAACCGGGTGCGGGGTTATCAGGAGT
>PXDN01000076.1 GCA_003566375.1 Opitutia bacterium | reverse complement strand
TGAGAGCGAGGCAGCCAGCTTGGGCAAACGACTGGCCCGCCTCGGATCTCCGAGGTTGGCGTTGGCAAATTCGGCTGTAATTTCGTCAGACAATGGGGTGAATCACGGCGGCGGAGTGATTCAAACACCTGCATCTAACATGTACAGAATTATTTTCAGAAAATTTTTTCCCCGCTACACCGCCGTTTTGAACGGGATGAAATTGTGTATAAGGATCAGGGCTGTCGCCCGGGCAAACCGTCCTGGTCGAACGGTTTCAGATTTTTGAACGCGACGGCATGCCGGATGAAATCGCACTGCGGCAGAGTTTTTTGATCACCGATGGCGCGCTGCGGCCAATTGGAGATGCTTTCAATAATAATCTTCCGAACGACGTCAGCTCTGTTTTCGTCGGCAGCGGAGACCCGGCTGAACAGGACGGCAGGGTGCTCGCACAAATCAATTTCTTCGAACCCGACGCTTCCACGATTGTGGGAAGGTATTTTTACTTCAGGATCTACACGGAAGCCGGGATGATCATCCTGGCGCTCTACCACGGGCTGATCGTCTCCCTGGTCGTGCTTTCGGCATCCTGGTGGCGGCGGCGGTGCCATTGGCCGATGGTCTTTGTGTTCCCGATGGTATGGGTCGCCGGGGAATACTGGCGAATGAGCGGCGCCATCGGCATGCCCCTGGGCCTACTGGCCCAGCCGGCCTACGAACAACTCTGGATGATCCAGGTCAGCGACCTCGGTGGCTCCTATGTCCTGAGTTTCGCCATCGCGATGGTGGGAGCGCTTCTTGCCGACTTGATTGTCGAAAGATGGTCGAGCGAAAAACTCGGCAAAAAGAAAATCCTGGCCGCCAGCACGGCCACTGCCGCCGTCTGGATGTTCGTCGGGTCGTATGGGGTGTATCGGCTTCACCAATCCGAACAAACGATGACCGCCGGACCGGTGGTGACCGTCGTCCAAAATGACGTGCCGACCTGGACCGATGGCTCGGTCGGAATGGGCATGGACCCCAACGTCATGGTCCAGGAATTGCTTGCCATCAGCACGGAAGCCAGCAGGGAATCGCCACCGCCACGGCTCGTCATCCTGCCAGAATCCCCCAGCGGCATGCCGCCATTGAACCGCGAGTGGTTTGAGAATCCGGATGCCGAAAAATTTCCCGAGTATCCGGTGAGCATCAATCACCGGAACTGGATCCACGAATGGATCGAGCAACATCAAATCCCCATCATCATCGGCTCGCTGACGAGATATGGGAATCAGACCCGCAACAGCGCCCTGCGCTTTGATCCCGGCAAGGGCCAGCTCGCGCAATCGCAGGACAAGGTCCATCTTTTCCCGGCGGGGGAATTCATCCCATGGGAAGGCACGCTCCTGCATACCGGGTTGATGTGGGCCATCGGCGGGGGGCGCGAGGATTGGATCACGCCGGGAACCAGCCGCGAAATCATCCCACTGGAAAACGATGATCACGATCCATGGAGATACGTGGTCGCGGTTTGCAACGAGATCATCTACCCGAAAGACATGGGGACGTTTCATCCCGAGGATGAGGACGGAGGGAAGCCGTTCGATTTCGTGGTGAACATCGCCAACAATGGCGGATTCCAGCGCAACCACGCCCTGATCCACAATCACATCATGCTTCCCTTCCGAGCAGTCGAAGGCCGGATGGGCATCGCCCGCAGCGTGAACACCGGCATGTCCGGCTTCATCAAACCGACCGGCGAGCTGTATGGCTTTGTGACCAATTCCGAAGGCCAGGCGTGGACCGGAAAAGGCGCGCCTGAAATGGAGCTGATCGAGCAAGCCACCCGCATGCGGCAGGAGCGGGCGGAAGAGCTATCCACCAACCCGGAACTCCGGAAAGAGTTCATGGAAATGGTTGCGGAAATCGAACGCCTCCGCGCGGAAGCCGGGATCTCCGGGCAAAGCACCGAGCCCGTCTTCATCGATACCCGCCGCACCCTCTACAGCCGGACGGGGGATCTTTTCGGGAAAATTCTGCTCGGGATTCTCATCGTGGGGATCCTCGGATACCTATGGGAAATGGTGATGCGTCTCAGGCGCCCGGTCGCATGATCCTGGAATTCAGAGTTGAAAGGTGGTTCTATCCATATTGACCACAGATTACACAGAAAATGAAATGCCTTCACCCGATGGGTGAAGACAAGGGGAGCACACGCGCCCCCGCGTGTTCCCTTTCGCGCCCTCGCGGAAGGGTGGGCATTCCGGCCTCGTGACGTCCGTTTCGGTATCGCGCGTCATCCGTATCAGACGCATTCTTTCGGCGAGGGCGCTCCCGCCTTGCGAGACGATGGCATGTGCCATCCTCACCCTCGTCTCAACTGCGGATTTCTGCACGGAGGCCCGCCCATGGCATTTCCATGCGATGAATTCCCAATCCCCAATCTCCCTTCATTGATCCCTCATCCTGAATAGGAAAATAAACCGCAGATGAACACAGATGAACGTTAAATTTCAGAGATTTGCGATCAATTTACCACCCATCCAAAAAAAATAAAACAAATTTGTTTTGCAACGATTCTGTCTAGCAAATTTGGTTCTGGCTGGTGGATTGATCATCATGCTCTAAAGGATTTCCCGAGCCAATCAATCGGGCCGGGACCGGTGGGGAGCGAGATCGTCTGAGTCGCCAGCGGATCGGCCTGGGCGTGGAGGGTGGCGGGGTGGAGGAGGGTGAGTGATGTGAGGATGGGGAAGATTCTGAACGTAGGCTTGCTCGTGAGAGCAAGGGGGGGTGGACGTCGC
>PXDN01000407.1 GCA_003566375.1 Opitutia bacterium | reverse complement strand
GCCTGTGCGACACGGTCAAGGTGCTCCGCGAAATGGATCCGGGGAACACCGCGCTTGCCGCGATGGAAACGGATCTGAACCATCCACCCGCCAGCCCGCGCGCGGCTTTGGTCTTGTTGGAAACCCTGTCGGAGAAATCGGCGGCCATCGCCGCGTCATCCGCCAACGGGGAGTGGCCGCGGCTTCTGCAAACGGGTTGCGGGGAGCATTTGAAAGAATTGCGGCGGCTCTCCCCCTGGTTGGCCATGCCATGTCCCAAATCTCCCGAGGTGCGGGAAAAACTCTCCCGCCTGGAACAGCCCTTCACCTTGAGTGAAGTGTCGATGTTGGAAGAAACGCAGATGCCCATTATCGAAGCGGAGTTGAGTGGGATGACCCCGGGCCCGGAACAAGATCTTCTTCTTTCCATCGCCCGTTGTTTGCGCGAAGCCGGAGAACACGCGGCAATGCGCCTGCTCGAATTGGAGAAACTGGCCCGGCAAAGCGATGACCTTGCCGCGATGGATTTCAGTTTCCTCTACAATCCGGCGAAGGATCTTTTCTCCATCGGTTTCAACGTCGCGGACGGTCGTTGCGATGGCAGTTATTATGATCTCCTGGCTTCCGAGGCGCGCTTGTGCAGTTACGTCGCCATCGCCTTGGGGCAAGTGCCCCAGAATCACTGGTTTTCGCTGGGTCGCCAGCTCATCGGGACGGGAGGCGATTCGCCGCTCGCATCGTGGAGCGGCTCGATGTTCGAATACCTGATGCCGTTGCTCGTCATGCCCAACTTCGAGAACACCTTGTTGGATCACACCTACAAAGCGGCCGTCGATCAACAGATCGAGCATGGACAATCCCGTGGCGTGCCATGGGGGGTCTCCGAGTCCGGATTCAACCGCAAGGACGCTCTTCTCAACTACCAGTATCACGCTTTCGGCGTGCCGGGTCTGGGACTGAAACGCGGTCTCTCCGAGGATCTCGTTATTGCTCCCTATGCCTCCGCCATGGCGTTGATGGTGGTGCCGGGCAAAGCCTGCGAGAACCTCCAGCTGCTGGCCGATGAAGGACGCTCCGGCGCTTATGGTTTCTATGAAGCCGTGGATTACACGCCATCAAGACTGCCGCCCGATAAATCCAGCGCCACCGTCCGTTCTTTCATGGGACACCATCAGGGCATGAGTTTGCTGGCCATCGACAATCTGTTGTGCGAAAACACAATGCAACGGCGTTTCATGCAGTGTCCAATGCTCAATGCGGCGGATCTCTTGTTGCACGAAAGGGTGCCGCGGACCACTGCCCGGGTGCTCACGGACCATCCGGTGCGGGAACCCTCGAAGGAGGCGAGCGACGAACCGGAGCGGGTGATGCGCGTATTCACAAATCCAAACCTTGAGACTCCCGATGTGCATCTTCTGTCCAACGGCCGTTATCATGTCGCCATCAGCAGCGCGGGCGGCGGCTACAGCCGCTGGCTCGGCACGGCGGTCACCCGCTGGCGGGAGGATGCCACCCGCGATTGCTGGGGGACTTTTGTTTACATCCGTGATACGGCCACCGGGGATTTCTGGTCAACCGCGCATCAACCCACCTTGCGGGCCACCAAAGGGTATGAGGCGATCTTCACGCAGTCGCGGGCCGAGTTCCGCCATCGCCATGCGGACCTGGGCATCCACACCGAAATCAGCGTCTCGCCGGAGGATGATGTGGAACTGCGCCGCATCACCATCAACAATCGTTCCGCCGACACGCGTGAAATCGAGCTGACCAGTTATGCCGAAGTGGTTCTTGCGAGTCCCGAGGCGGACGAGGCTCATCCCGCGTTCAGCAATCTTTTCGTTCAAACGGAATTCGTGCCGTCGTCGTCGGCCGTTCTCTGCTCCCGCCGGGCCGGTTCCGAAACCGAAAAACCGCCGTGGTTGCTGCACCTGATGGTCAGCGACCAGGCAAAGGCTGGCGATGTCTCGTGCGAAACCGATCGGGCCAGGTTTATCGGACGCGGTGGAAGTCCGGCTGATCCCGCCGCGATGAAGAATGGCTTGCCTCTATCCAACACCGTTGGCTCCGTGCTCGACCCGATCATCGCCTTGCGGCGCACCGTCAGACTGCCACCTCATGGAAGCGCCGTCATCAACCTCGTTATGGGGGTGACTGAAAATCGGGAAACCGCCCTGGCTCATGTGGAGAAATACCAAAGCCCGCAGATGACCGAACGCGCCTTTGACCTGGCGTGGACCCACACCCAGGTGACTTTGTATCATCTGGACATCACGGAAACCGAGGCCCAGCTCTACGGCCGCATGGCCGGCGCGCTGATTTATGCCGTGCCCGCCCGACGCGCAAACCCGGAGGTTCTGCTCGCCAACCGGCGCGGGAAAAACGGTCTTTGGAGTTATGGCATATCCGGCGACATGCCGATGATCGTGGTCCGCATCAGCGACGTGGAGAAAATCCAGTTGGTTCGCCAATTGATTCGGGCGCATGCCTACTGGCGGACGAAGGGTCTGACGGTCGATCTGGTCATTCTTCACGAGGACGTTTCGGTTTACCGGCAATCGCTTGAAAACGGGATCTCTGGATTGATTTCATCGGGCACGGAGGCTCATATGCTGGATAAACCCGGTGGCATTTTTGTCCGGTGCCTCAATCAGATTCCCAATGAGGACCGCATTCTGCTCCAAGCTACCGCGCGCATCGTGCTGGACGACGAAAAGGGAACGCTGGCGGAGCAACTGGAACACCGCGGTGTGTTTGAGCCGGTGATTCCGGCGCTGAAAGCCACGCGAAACGAAGCGGACG
>PXDN01000406.1:10000-12373 GCA_003566375.1 Opitutia bacterium | reverse complement strand
CTGAGGACTACGGCCGCAAGGCTAAAACTCAAAGGAATTGACGGGGGCCCGCACAAGCGGTGGAGCATGTGGCTTAATTCGATGCAACGCGAAGAACCTTACCCGGCCTTGACATGCGGTGGACCGCTCTTGAAAGGGAGCTTCCCTTCGGGGCCGCCGCACAGGTGCTGCATGGCTGTCGTCAGCTCGTGTCGTGAGATGTTCGGTTAAGTCCGGCAACGAGCGCAACCCCTGTCTCCAGTTGCCAGCATTAAGTTGGGGACTCTGGAGAGACAAACCTCTATTCGAGGTGGGAAGGTGGGGATGACGTCAAGTCAGTATGGCCCTTACGGCCGGGGCTGCACACGTGCTACAATGCCCGGCACAGAGGGAAGCGAGGCCGCGAGGCGGAGCAAATCCCGAAAACCGGGCTCAGTTCGGATTGGAGTCTGCAACTCGACTCCATGAAGTTGGAATCGCTAGTAATGCCGCATCAGCCACGGCGGCGTGAATACGTTCCCGGGCCTTGTACACACCGCCCGTCACGTCATGAAAGCCGGTTTTGCCCGAAGTGCGCGGGCCAACCCCGCAAGGGGAGGCAGCGCCCGAAGGTGAGGCTGGTGATTGGGACGAAGTCGTAACAAGGTAGCCGTAGGGGAACCTGCGGCTGGATCACCTCCTTTCTAAGGAGAAGCTCCGGTTCTTTTTTGTTCCGGCGGGGAAGGGCAGGCCAACCGCCCGCGTCAAGCGGGAGGCGGGACTGTTTTTCACCAAAGGGACGTGAAAGTCCGCGGGAGTCAGGTCAAAGTCCGCGCCGGCACAAGTCCGGCGCCCGGGTCGATCGCACAAAACAGGTTTTGCGGAACAACAAACGCGAAACCCTCCTTTTTTTTCATTCGCCGCGCAACCGGCGGCTTCGGCAATGCGCCGCGGCGCGCGGGGCCGTAGCTCAGTTGGAAGAGCGCCTGCTTTGCAAGCAGGATGTCGGGAGTTCGAACCTCCCCGGCTCCACCACTGGCGAAAATTTTGGATTTTGGATTGTGGATTTTGGATTCAATTCCGGCGCTTTGCGCAACGGGATTTGCAACCAACGGCGCAATCCCGTGTATGAATCCAAAATCCGAGATCCAAAATCCAAAATCATTTGGGGCTCATAGCTCAGTTGGTCAGAGCACGCGCTTGATAAGCGCGGGGTCGGTGGTTCAAGTCCACCTGGGCCCACCATTTTCCAAAAAACGGAAATTTGGGTTCGCGGGTTGCAAGACGGCGTGAAAACAAAACAAAAAAGGAGAGCGAATTTTTCCGGAATCGGAAGGAGGAAAGCGGAAAAGCGGATGTGAAAATCCAAAATCCGAGATCCAAAATCCAAAATCCGGAGGTTCTTTGACAGTTCAACGTAGTTTTCAGATAAAGAAAACAAATTTGCATAAATTTTTTCAATGCAAGTGGGTGATACAAGCGTCTGGAATTACGGTGTAGTTACTTATGACAAACAAGTAAGAGCAATTGGTGGATGCCTTGGCGTTATCAGGCGACGAAGGACGCGGCAAGCTGCGAAAAGCTCCGGAGAGCGGCTAACACGCTTTGACCCGGAGATATCCGAATGGGGAAACCCGGCACTGTGAAAGCAGTGTCACTCCAGGCTGAACACATAGGCCTGGCAGAGTAACACGCGGTGAAGTGAAACATCTCAGTAACCGCAGGAAAAGAAAGCGAATGCGATTCCGCAAGTAGCGGCGAGCGAAAGCGGAGAAGCCCAAACCGGGGGGATTCATCCCTCCGGGGTTGTGGGACCACGGCACGGCACCGCGACGGTTAGAAGAACGGCTTGGAACGGCCGGCCAAAGAGGGTGAGAGCCCCGTAATCGAAAACCTTAGCGGGCCCAGTGGTATCCCGAGTAGCACGGGACACGTGAAACCCCGTGTGAATCCGCGCCGACCACGGCGCAAGGCTAAATACTAGATAACGACCGACAGTGAACCAGTACCGTGAGGGAAAGGTGAAAAGAACCCCTGTTAGGGGAGTGAAATAGAATCTGAAACCAATTGCTTACAAGTCAGTGGGAGCCCCCTTGCGGGGTGACCGCCTGCCTTTTGTATAATGAGTCTGCGAGTTGTCGCGCGTGGCGAGCTTAAGCCCTTCCGGGGCGGAGGCGAAGCGAAAGCGAGTCTGAACAGGGCGATTCAGTCGCGCGCGACAGACCCGAAACCGAGGTGATCTAACCATGGCCAGAATGAAGCTTCGGTAAAACGAAGTGGAGGTTCGAACCGGTCAATCTTGAGAAATTGTCGGATGAGCTGTGGTTCGGAGCGAAAGACTAATCAAACCCGGTGATAGCTGGTTCTTTCCGAAATATATTGAGGTATAGCGTCGGGTGCTGACTGGCGGAGGTA
>PXDN01000406.1:0-7500 GCA_003566375.1 Opitutia bacterium | reverse complement strand
TTGTCGACTGAGCAATTGAACGTTTCGGTCAGACGGGAATCTCCATGTGCAACTCATGACTGATCACCAACCACACAAGATTCTGGTTTTGGATGATGAAGAGGATGTGACCGAACTCCTGGCTTTTCACCTGCGGGCGAAAGGTTTTGACGTGGTTACTCTGAATGATCCCAACGCCGTGTTCGCCATGGCCCGGAAGTTTCAACCACACCTGTTTATCCTCGATGTCATGATGCCGGATCTTGACGGTATCCAGATTTGCCGTTTGCTCAGAGCCGATGGCAAGTTCCAGGAAACACCCGTGATCTTTCTCACCGCCCGCACCGAGGAGGGGGACCGCGTGCACGGGCTTGAGGTGGGAGCGGAAGATTACATCTGCAAACCGTTCAGCCCCCGGGAACTGGTTTTGCGCGTGCAGACCATTTTGCGCCGCCGTTTGGGAGCCTCTTCCTTGAAAGGGAAAACGCTCCGGGCCGGTGCAATCGATCTGGACTTGGACCGGCATGAGGCCCGCGTCAATCAAAAGCCGGTTGAACTGACGGCCACGGAGTTCCGCCTGTTGAGCCTGATGATCCAGCGCAAGGGGAGGGTGCAAAGCCGGGAACAGTTGCTGACCAACGTCTGGAATTATGACCAGGAAATGGAAACCCGCACTGTGGATACCCATATTCGCCGGATACGGGAAAAACTGGGGGAGGAATCTTCACTGATTGAAACCGTCCGCGGAGTTGGCTACCGTGTTTCCGACCGTTGACAAGTGTATCCGATATTCTGGCCGTTGCTTTTGGCATCGCGTTGCTGTGGGCGTGTTGGACGTTGCGCCAACGCGGAAAATCCATTTCTGACATGAGCGAGGCTTTGCGCGCCAAAACAACATGGATCCTTGGAAATTCCGGAAAGGGTGGCCGGGGTTCCGCGTTGGACGGGTTGGCTTACCAAATCAATGAACTGACCGGGGAAAGAAACCGCTTGGCCGCCGCCCAGGCTGGGCAGGTTAGTCACATGGTCACGACCATGGAAACGATTCGCGAGGCGGTGCTCATCGTGGACCGGAGTGATCAGGTGGTTTTGGCCAACAAAGCGTTTCACCACATGTTTCCCGGTAAGGAAAACGCGGTGGGCAAGCGGGTCGGGCTGGTTCTGCGCAACGGTGAGTTTCTTGATTTTGTCGCCGGGGTGCGCCGGGGCGGCGAGACCGGACGGCGCGAAATCGAGTTTCCCGCCGGAGAGCGTTCGGTGTGGGTCGAGGTTAGCGGCAGCCTGATTCCGGGCACGGGTGGGACGGATCAACCCTGCCTTTTTGTTTTGCACGACATCACCCGGTTGAAACGGTTGGAATCCGTGCGCAAGGAGTTTGTGGCCAATGTATCGCACGAATTGCGGACCCCGCTGAGCATGATCAAGGGCTATGCCGAAACCCTCGCCGATCCCGAGCAGGAAATCTCTTCCGCCGACCGCCAGCGTTTTCTTGGCATTATCGAAAAACACGCCAACCGGCTGCATTTGTTGTTGGAGGATTTGCTGGTGTTGTCGCGTTTGGAGGGGCGCGCTTCCCCCATGCATTCGGAGCCCGCTTTGTTGGAGGATGTGGTGCGGGATGTGGCGGGCAATTTCAGCCAAACCCTCCAACGCCGCGGCCAAAGCCTGCGCATGGTTTTGGAGCCGGATGCGGCGCCGATTCTTTTGGATGTGTCCAAGATGACCCAAGTCGTGGGCAACCTTCTCGACAATGCCGCCAAATATTCTCCGGAAGGCGCCATCATTGAAATCGGCACCAAATACCGGTCGGACGAAATCGAGTTTTGGGTAAAAGACAACGGCCCGGGAATCGCGGCCGCCGATTTGCCCCACATTTTTGAACGGTTTTACCGGGTGGATAAAGGCCGTTCGCGGGAAACGGGCGGCACCGGGTTGGGCCTCAGCATCGTGAAGCACATCACCCAATTGCACGGCGGCCGGGTATGGGCGGAGAGCAAAATCGGAGCCGGAACCCGTTTCGCCCTGGTGTTGCCGCGGGAAATCCCGACGGAAAAAAAGGCAACCGGACAGGAATGGCCGGTGCCGCCCCGTGATGGTGCGGTTAATCCCCGAAGAGATCCGTGAAGCGGAATTGGTCGCCGTCGAAAAGGCCTTTGTCGCTGAGTTTCAGGGAAGGAATCACCAGCAGGGCCATGAAGGAGAGGGTCATGAAGGGAGAGGCCAGCGGGGTGCCGAAACGTTTGGCGGTCTCCTCCAGTTTCGTGTAGGCGGCGGCCACGGCGAATCCGTCGCCTTCGCTCATCAGTCCAGCGACCGGCAGCGGAAGAATTTCCCGGGTGTCGCCGGAGACCGCCGCGAGACCGCCGCGGTGCTCCATGACGAGGTTGACCGCCGCCGCCAGGGATTCATCGTCGGCTCCGACGGCCACGATGTTATGGGAATCGTGGGCGACGGAGGAGGCAAGAGCGCCGTGTTTCAAGCCAATGTTGCGGATAAAACCCACCGCCGGCGGAGCCTCGGCGTAGCGGTTGACCACGGTGATTTTCAGGAGATCGCGGTCCGGATCGGCCACGGCCAGGCCGTCCCGTTCCGTGGCGGAGAGACGGAGACACCCGGTCACCAGTTGATGCTCGCGGGCCTCAATGACCCGGAGGGTTTTGCCGGGCTCGTTGCGGACCCGGAAGGCGTCGGCCGGGACCTGGCGGGCGTGGAACCGGTTGACCGGTTTGACCGGAACGCCGGGCAGCAGGGAGCGGCCGTTTTCCGCCACCGGCACTCCGCGAATAAAGGTCCGCAAAACCCGGAAGTCGGCGTCAAGCGAACTGATCTCCAGAAAATCAGCCGAGTCGCCTTCCCGCAGGAGCCCGACCGGGAGCCCGTAGTGGAGAATCGGGTTGAGGGACGCGACGCGCAACATGGCGATCGGATCGTTTCCGAGACGGATGGCCCGGCGGACGAGTTCGTCAATGTGGTGGAGCAGGAGGCTGTCGCAATGCTTGTCATCGGCGCAGAAAAAGCAGTGGTCGGCATGGTCGCGGAGCAGCGGGGCGAGTTCGTCAAAATTGCGGGCGGCGGACCCCTCGCGCAGGGCGATTTTCATGCCGTGCTTCCGTTTTTCGAGCGCTTCGTTCAGTTGAAAGCATTCGTGATCGGTGGAGATGCCGGCGGCGGCGTATTGGGCGAGACCCCCGCCGCGCAGGCCCGGCGCGTGGCCATCCACCGGCTTACCGAGGCGGCGGGCGGTTTCGAGTTTGGCCAGAACGTCGGCGTCCCCATTGACCACGCCGGGGAAATTCATCATTTCGCTCAAGTAGGGAACGTCCTCCCGCCGCAGGAGATCGGCCACGGCGGCGGGATCGAGCGTGTCGCCGGCGGTTTCGAACGGCGTTGCGGGCACGCAGGAAGGCGCGCCGAAGGCAAAGTGGAAATTGACCTCCCGACCGTTGGCGATCATGAAATCGACTCCCTCGCGCCCGAGGACGTTGGCGATTTCATGCGGATCGGAAACCGTCGCCACGGTACCGTGGATTACGGCCAGGCGGGCGAATTCCGATGGCACCAGCAGGGAACTTTCCACATGCACGTGGGCATCGACAAAGCCGGGCACGATCCATGTGGAGAACGGTCCCCCGGCGGGAATGACGGCTTCGATGCGGCCGTCGGCCAAGCGCAAAGTGCCGGGAAACACCCGGCGGTTTGGAAGATCGACAATGTTGCCGGTGAGGGTGGTTGGGTTGGAAGCACTCATGAAAAATCTTCCGCACAGCCTGACCGGATCGAGTCCCTAAGAAAAGCGGAAATCCGCGGCCGTGAAAGGCGGGCGGGCGGGAGTGATCACCGTTGACCAAAGAAAAAGCCCTCCCTGGCATTGGCGCGGCGGGAGGGCTTTGATCCGAAAAAATAGGCGGATTGATTTAGAAATCGATCAACTCGACTTCAAAAATGAGGGTGGCGTTGGGCGGAATCACGCCTCCCGCGCCCCGTTCGCCGTAGGCAAGATCGGGCGGAATCACCAGCACCCGCTTTTCGCCGCGTTTCATGTCGCCGAGGGCCTCGTCCCAACCCGGGATCACGCGCCCGGTGCCGACCGGAAACTGCAACGGCTGGCCGCGCGGAATCGAGCTGTCAAACACCTGCCCGTTGACCAGCTTGCCGGTGTAATGGGCTTTAATGTTGGTTCCACGTTCCGGTTTCGCCCCGGTGCCTTCGGTTAGGACGATGTAGCGCAGGCCGGTTTCGGTGGTGACCATTTCCTTGCCTTCATGCTCTTCCTTCAATTCCTTGATCACGGTGGCGAGCCGGGCGGTATCCTGTTCGGCGCGGGTGCGATCGGCTTCCGCCGCGCGCTCGCGGGCGGTGGATTGCAATTCCACGAAATGCGCCTGATCCCCTTTGAAGGCTTTCGCTTTGTCACCGACGCGGAGAATTTCGACTTTCTTGATCACTTGCTCCTCGTTGGGGCGGTCGTTTGCACCGCGCGGCACGCCGCCGATGGTTTCAACCACGCTCATCCCGTCCACCACTTTGCCGAATACACTGTGGCGGTCGTCCAAGTGGGGGGTCGGCCCGAGGGTGATGAAAAACTGACTGCCGTTGGTGCCCGGCCCGGCGTTGGCCATGGAGAGAATCCCGGCCGAGTCGTGCCGGAGTTCCGGGTGGAACTCGTCGCCGAAGCGGTAGCCGGGGCCTCCGCGCCCGGTTCCCTCGGGATCGCCACCTTGAATCATGAAGCCGGGAATCACGCGGTGAAAAACCAACCCGTCGTAAAATGGTTCCCCTTCCGGCTTGTTGGATGTTCTGGTCCCTTCGGCCAAGCCCACGAAATTGGCCACCGTCATGGGAGCTTTTTCAAACTCCAGCTTCAGGGTGATCTTTCCCTGGGTGGTGTCCAGCAGGGCGTAGAGCCCATCCGGAAGTTCATCGGCGCGCACCGACATGGAGGATGTCAGCGCCACGGCGGCGGAAAGGATTGGAAGTATGCGTTTCATAAATTAAATCGCGAGTGAGTAAACCCTTGTTAAACGCAGGGCAACCTTCTTTGTCCGGCGCAAGGCGGGACAGTTCCATTTACAAGGGGATTTTGTGCCCGGCGGCCCGGTCGGTCAGCGGGGGTTTAGTCCGTGAACAGGGATGGCTGCCCGGCCGGACCCTCCGGGCGCAGGCCGACCGCCTCGTAGCCTTTGGCGGTCAGCGTCCGGCCTTGCGGGGTTCGTTGCAGGTAGCCTTCCTGAATCAAAAACGGCTCGTGAACTTCCTCCAGGGTTTCGTTTTCCTCGCCGACGGCCACGGCCACGGTGCCAAGGCCGACGGGCCCTCCCCGGTAGTGTTTGGCCATGATGCGCAGGATGCGTTTGTCCATCTCGTCGAGCCCGCGTTCGTCGATTTCCAGCAGCTCCAGGGCGGCGGAGGCCACCGGGCGGGTGATGGCTCCGTCAGCCCGTTCCATGGCGAAATCGCGGGTGAAATGGATCAGGTTGTTGGCGATGCGGGGAGTGCCGCGGGCGCGGCGGGAGATTTCCTCCGCGCCTTCCGCGTCGATGGTGACCCCGAGCAAATCGCAGCTTCGCAGGATGATTTTCTCCAAGTCGGTGCGGGAATAATAATCCAGGCGCGTTTGCAGGGTGAAGCGGCTGCGCAGCGGGGCGGTCAGCAGCCCGCTGCGGGTGGTGGCGCCGACAAGGGTGAAGCGCGGGATGGTCAGGCGCACGCTGCGCGCGTTGGGGCCCTGGTCGATGAGGATGTCGATCCGGTAGTCCTCCATGGCCGAGTAGAGATACTCCTCGACGGTTTTGGAGATGCGGTGGATTTCGTCGATGAAAAGGATGTCTCCCTCTTCCAAATTGGTGAGCAACCCCGCCAGATCCGAAGGCCGCTCAATCACCGGGCCGGAAGTGATGCGCACGTTCCGTTCCATCTCCAGGCCCAGGATCAGGGCGAGGGTGGTTTTGCCGAGACCGGGTGGACCGCTCAACAAAATGTGGTTGAGCGCGTCCTGGCGGCGGCGGGCGGCGCCGACCATGACGCGCAGGCGCTCCAAGGTTTTTCCCTGACCGGTGAAGTCGTCAAAGGCGGACGGCCGCAGGGCGGCTTCCGCGGCGGAAGCCGGCTTGGCCAGGACGTCGCGGAAATAGTTGGAGCTGTTGCCCGGTTCGCTCATGTGGGAGGATCATCAGGAAACCGGCAACCTCCCGGCAAGCCAAACCTGCGGGCGTTTCAGAATCTGGGGGTGACGCCCGGCCAATGCGGTTACAAAATTGAATTGGCATTTTTTTAAAAATGCAGATTGGCATATGAAAATATTCGTAGCCAGAATCACGGTTGAGCTTGGAAAATGCGAAATGGAATTTGCGGAAATTTCGCACTGCCGCAACCTTTACCTATGAAAGCAACGATTTCAGTTTCAGGCCGTGGTCTGATTTCCATTCCCGCGGAAATGAGGAAGGCAGCGGGCATTCGCCCGCAGGATAGCCTGATCGCGGAAACCACGCCGGAAGGCATCCTGCTCCGCCCAGCCTTGACGCAGCCGGTGGAAATCTACACGCCCGAGCGGGTGGCGGAGTTTGATGCGGCGGAATCAGAATTGGCGCGGGTGCCGACCGGACGCGGTTGACAATAAAACCGGTGCGAATTTTCCTCGACGCAAACGTCCTCTTTTCAGCCGGGAAAAGTAGCGGTGCGATTCGTGCCTTCCTGGCTCATTTAAAATCCAGCGGACACACTCTGGTTGCGGATGGATACGTGGTGGGAGAAGCACGGCGGAATCTGGAGGCCAAGTTTCCCGGAGCACTGGATGATTTCAAGGTTCTGATGAAACAGGTGGAAGTTCCTACCGGTGCCAGTGGATTACTGCGAACCCAAATCGCACCGGATCTGCCGGAAAAGGATCGCCCGGTTCTGGCCGCATCCATTCACCACCGGTGCCGGATCCTGTTGACCGGCGATAAAACCCATTTCGGCCCGCTCTACGGACAAACCATCGAGGGCGTGGAAATTCACTCGCCAGCAAGTCTCGCCATCAAATTGGGTCGATGATTCTGTCTTGGAATGCGGGGAGGAGGGGCTCCTGTTCCCCGCAGGGCAGGGGGCGTCCGGTCCGTTGCGGCTCATCGCGGGCCCGGCGCGGGGGTTTCAGAATCTGGGGGTGACGCCCGGCCAATGCGGCCAGTCGGCTTCGTCGTCCCGGTTGATTTCTAGTGGAAAGACGTCCCGCAGGCGGCGGCGTTCGGCGGCGGATAAATCTTCGCCGGCGCGCAGCAGAATTTCACGCCGGGCGAGAAGTCGGCCGGCTTCGGCCAGTTCCGGGGAGGCGGGGCCGCCCGCCTCCGGGGGGCGGGCAAGCAGGGGGGCGCTCCAGTCAAGCCAGCGTTGTCCGCTGAGGTATTTGGCGGAGGGTTCGCCGGTGATCCGCTCCCGGCTGGCCGCCAGCTCGATCCACAGGTTGGTCAGCGTGTGGATGGGACCCGGTCCCATGTCGGGCGCCCGACCCAGGTGCAGCAGTTCGATGCCGCTCCGGTGCCGTGT
>PXDN01000239.1 GCA_003566375.1 Opitutia bacterium | reverse complement strand
TTCGTCATTTGTCATTTCAAAGCGCCCCCGCAAACGCCTGATGCAACAACGACTTCTTCAACGCCTCCAACTCACCCAGCTTCCGCTCATACACCGCCGCCAAACGACGGGTCTCGGCGGAGAGGGTGTCGAGGTGGGTAACGATCCGCCGCTGCTCTTGGCGCGACTCAGGGAACGCAATCACGATCCTTCTCAGATTGTCATTGTAGAGTCGCGATATGGTCGCCCCTTTCGTCGAGTTCCAGTCACAGGCACCATAGAAGTGATACAGGTAGTCGTTTAGCACCTGTCTTTCATCGTTCTCAATCCAGACGATGTTCGAGTCCTGAAAATAGGCTGGTTCACCGTCATATCGGACGCGACGCCCGATAGTCCCCGACGCCGAAATAAGAACATCACCCTTCCTTGGAAAGGAGTATTTCGCCCTGTATTCGTTGTACCTGTGGATTGGAATGAAGGCGTCAGGTTCTCTCCCGAATGTCCCGATCTTGTAAAACGGAATATCACCAGTTGCGGTCGTCTCCTCCTTGAAGATTCTCTTACACATGGAGACCTTGCCAATTCCTCCTAACGCCTTCTCCACCCACCCCTCCCCTCTCTGACTGAACACGGCATTCAGTTCGCTTTCGAATAGGGCGCGGGCGTTTTGGAGGTTCTTTTCCGTGTTCGCTTTCGCCTGCGCAATCCCCGCAAACGCCTCATCGAGCAGGGCGACAAGGCGACGCTGCTCGGCGAGCGGGGGAATGGGGATGGGGATCTCAACAATATTTTTGGTTGAAACATTCTGTTGAGCTGCCCCGTGACCTGTGCCAGCGAGTTCTTCCCTGAACAGATCAGAGAACAAGAAAAACAACAAATAACCCCTTATAGATAAGGCATGTTTGCGAATGGTTATTCTAGCGACGCGTTGATTCAGCACGGCAGGTAGATGTTCGTCATGAATCACGCCTACTCTTCCAACATTGCCAGTGAGTGAAACGAGAATATCGCCTTTCGCAAGAACGAATCTTTGCAGCGAACCATCAGTTGGCAGCTTGACGAACTTTGAATTGGCAAGTGAAATATAGCCATTCTGCACGTTTCCGATCCGCATTAAGTAATGGCCGGAGTCGGAATAATTCTTACTGCTGAAGGCATACCCATTCTGAACCTCACACACCTCCCCCATCCTCTTCACCTCCCACCCCTTCTTCATCGTTCCCCTCGCATTTGGTGCAGGGCGGCTTGGTCTTGGGTGCGGCGGTGTTGCAGGCGGACGCGGGTCATGTTCTACCTCGGCGCTCTGTTGGCACGAGTTCTTTGTGGTTCTGTTCGAGCCAACACAACACATCGGTTTCAAGCTCATGCTCGCTCCCGATGATGAACAGCTTGGGCGCTTTCAAGGTGGCCGCAACGAAATGTTCCCCGGAGCGCACGCGCTCTTTCCATTCGGCAGGCGCGATGACATGGGGATTGATTTCGCGCCCCGTCTTCTCCGCAACGGGCGCCAGCAGTGTTGCCAACTTGCGCAGACTTATCGAACCAATCACGATCAAATCCACATCGCTACGATCACTTTCCGTGCCGGCAGCCACGGATCCGAACACCCACGCCATGCGGATTCCGGTTCCCGACAAGGCTGCTTTGATGGCATCCGCCAATCCAATCGTCTTCAGTACCACATTCCGAATGTCCGGATACAACGGATGCGAACGGTTGGCGGAGAAATAGACGCGGTTCCCGCTCTTTTTCCGGTTCAGTAGATGCAAATCGGCCAATTTGTTCAGGTCTTGCTGTACCGGTCGATGCGAGAATCCGGTGCGGCGCTCTACCTCGCGCATGTGCAGCGGCTCACTTTGCATGCCGAAAAACAAACGGAACAATTCCGTCCGCACCCGCGACCCCAGGATATCAGCTAGAAGGCTCATTGGTTCCATCTTGGAGCCAATTGGCTGTATTTGCAAGCCAGTTCTTTCACCCTACCAACCCCTTAATCTTCCCCAGCACGGTGGCCGCCTCTTTGTCCAGCGCGGCGATTTCCTTGAGAATCTCCTGGGGCGGGCGGTGTTGCACGGTGTCGTTGTTGTTGGGGTTCTTCACGGAGAGGTCGAACGTCTTGGCATCAATCGCCGCCGCCTCGACGCTCCAGCTCTGCTCCGAATCCGCAAAAGTTCGTTGCCGGTCAATAAAGTCAATCAGGTCATCATCCGTCAGCGGATTGGTCTTGCCGAGTTTGCGGCCGGGGTCGAGTTGGTAATACCAGGCCTTACGGGTCGGGGTGCCTTTATCGAAAAAGAGCACCACGGTTTTGACGCCTGCCCCCAGAAACGTGCCGCCGGGACAGTCGAGCACGGTGTGCAGGTTGCAACTTTCCAGTAGTATAGCGCTTACCGGCCAGCGCCTGTTCAGCGGCGCGATCCTGTTCGAGGCCGTCGAGGTATTTCAGGAACAGCAGCCAGGAGGTTTGCTCCGTATAATCCAGTTCCGTCGTGCAACCGGCCTCTTTCCACAGCACATCGTCAATATTTCTAAAAGCCTGCTCAAACATCTTCACCGGTCCTTCCTTCGCCGCCCGCTACTGGGTGCAAGAGCTTATCCATTAACGACGGGTGCAAGCAAGCAGACTTTCCGAAGCTTTATGCGAGATGAAACAGACATTTCGGACCTGGCGGGTCATAGGATGGCCTCGATATAAGGGGCAAGAATATTATGGACCCGGCAACAAGATCATCCGAGCCATCCAGCGGGACATCGCGCCGGTGATTTACATGGAGCCAGCTGTCGGACTCGAACCGACGACCTGCTGATTACAAATCAGCT
>PXDN01000248.1 GCA_003566375.1 Opitutia bacterium | reverse complement strand
TATTTAAGCCAGAAAGGGGTT
The DNA here is from genome assembly GCA_003566375.1 of Opitutia bacterium. Lineage (GTDB taxonomy): Bacteria > Verrucomicrobiota > Verrucomicrobiia > Opitutales > T3Sed10-336 > T3Sed10-336. The sequence goes on along the minus strand of PXDN01000248.1, from coordinate 2,782 downwards.
AGCCGGCCCCGGTGGGAGCCTCCTCCGGCAGTTGGGTTTTCAGTTGTTGCGCGGCCAGGGCATAGCCTCCGGCGGCTCCGTCCACCAAGTGGAAATGGCGGGGGTGGCCGTTCTCAGATTTTCTCTTCCTCCACCGGGTTGGCGAGGCAACCGATGCCTTCGATCTCGATTTTGACCGTGTCTCCGGATTTCAACCACACGGGTGGTTTGCGGGCCATGCCGACCCCTTCCGGAGTGCCGGTGAGGATGACCGTGCCGGGGAGCAGGGTGGTGCTGCCGCTGAGAAATTCAATCAATGTCGGCACGTCGAAAATCATGTCGCGGGTGTTGGAGTCCTGCATGATTTCACCGTTGAGCCGGGTTTGGATGCGGAGCACGTTCGGGTCGGGGATTTCGTCGGGCGTCACCAACCGCGGACCGAGGGGACAAAAGGTGTCGAAGGTTTTCCCCCGGCACCATTGCCCGCCGCCCCACTCCTTTTGCCAGTCGCGGGCGCTGACGTCGTTGGCGCAGGTGTAGCCCGCCACGTGCTTCAGGGCGTCGCTCCGGGAGACGTTTTTGCAGGAACGGCCGATGACCACCGCCAGCTCGCATTCGAAATCGACTTGGCCGCTGGCCAGGGCGCGGGGGAGGCGGATCGGGTCGTGGGGATGGTTCAGCGCGTTCACCCCCTTCATGAAGAGCACCGGATGCTTTGGGATTTTCGCGCCACTCTCCTCGGCGTGCCGCCGGTAATTGAGACCGATGCAAAAAATCGAGGTCGGCGCCACCGGGGCCAACACGCGGGCGGCGTGGACGTTTTTGTCCGTCGGGGTGAAACCAATGGTCAGGTTTCCCTCCACTTCGACCAACGCGTCGTCCATTTCCGCGGCGTATCCGACCGCGCCTTGGTTGTTTTCATAGCGAATGATTTTCATAATGGAAAGGCTGGCCGCGGGTTCATGTTTCGCCGCGGGCGGCGGCGTCTTTTTCCACCGCCTGGCGGAGGGCCTCCAGGGTTTTGCGAGTGGATGCCTTCACCTCCGGCAGGCTTTGCAGGTCTTTCACATCCGCCCGGCTGAAGAGGTAGAACTTGATTTTCGGCTCGGTGCCGCTTCCCCTGACGGCAACGGAGCAACCGTTGTTGAGTTCGAAAATGTAAAAATTTTGGGGGGGAATTTTGGCTCCCTCGGCGTCCCGGATTTCCTCCCGCCCGAAATCGGTGAAACGGGTCACCTTGGTCCCTTCGATGTCTTTGGGAGGATGGGCGCGGTAGCTTTCCAAGATGGTCTGGATGCGGGCGGCTCCGGCCGCGCCCTCGTAGTAGATTTGGCCGACCGATTCCGAGAAATATCCGTATTTCACATACAGGGAGTCCAGATAATCCGGCACGGTTTGCCCGCGGCCTTTGGCGGCGGCGGCCATTTCGAGAAACATCAGGACCGCCGCGCTGCCGTCCTTGTCGCGCACCAGATCATCGGCGAGATAACCGTAGCTCTCCTCCCCCCCGAAGACATACCAGGTGCTGTGTTCCAGCAGAAGGCGGGAGCGGGTGCGGGCCGTGGTGCGGTCGTAATTCAGGGCGATTCCTTTTTCGCGCAGCAAATTCTGCGCGAGTTTTTCTTCCCACAGGCGGATTTTTTCGCCGATCCATTTGAAGCCGGTCAGGGTGTTGATCACCTTCAAGCCGTGACGGCGGCCGATGACCGCCTGCATTTCGGTGGTGACGAAGGTCTTGATCAGAGCCGCGTTCGGGCTGCCTTCGGCGGGGAGACGTCCGGTCTCCTTAAGCTTGGTGATGCGGTATTCGGCCAACAGGGAGCCGATCTGGTTGCCGGTGAGCAGCTCCAGCGCGCCGTCGGCGTTGCGCACGGCCACTCCCGTGCGGTCGCAATCCGGGTCGGTGGCGGCGACCACGTCGGCCCCGTTTTTGTCCGCCAGCTCCATCGCCATGGAGAGAGCTTCGGCGTTTTCAGGATTGGGGCTTTTGACGGAGGGAAACGCCGGGTCCTGGCGCATCTGTTCTTCCACCGTGGCAAAGTTGATGCCCAGCCGCTCCATCAGGGGGACGGTTTGAATCCCGCCGGTTCCGTGGATGGGGCTGAAAACGGCTTTGACCGGATTTTTCTTGAACACGCCCGGGTCGAGCACGACCGAAGCCGCCGCGTCGCGGTAGGCTTCGTCCATCCATTCGGGGAGGATCACGGTGCGGGAGGAATCCGTTTCAAGGAAACGGGGCAGTTCCTTCAAAGCCACTTTGTTGACCTCGGCGATGATGCCGCCGGCGTGGGGTTCGACCACTTGGCCGCCATCCTCGAAATAAACCTTGTAGCCGTTGTCGTGTGGCGGATTGTGGCTGGCGGTGATCACGATCCCGACCGTGGCGCGCAGCCGCCGCACGGAGAAACTCAGTTGCGGGGTGGAACGCGGGCCGTCGAAAATGAAGGCTTGGCCGCCGAGTTTGGTCCAAACCGAGGCCGCCAATTCGCAGAAGTGCCGGGAAAAATGACGCACGTCATGGGCAATGACCAGGCGGGGTGTTTCGAACCGGTTTTGTTGGCGCAGATACGTTTCCGCATGGCGGAAGAGTCCAATGGTGGCCCGCGCGATGTTGAAATCATTGAGGACGTTGCTGCCGACCGCCGCATGGGCCGGGGTGCCGCCCGTCCCTTTTTCCGGCTCCGCCGAAACCCGCCCGATGGTGCGCCCGCGCATGCCGCCGGTGCCGAATTCCATGTATTGGTAAAAGCGGTCGTTGAGTTCCTCGAATTCCCCGCGGTCGGCCAACTGGTGGATGGAGGTT
>PXDN01000161.1 GCA_003566375.1 Opitutia bacterium | reverse complement strand
CCCCTTGAAAGTGCCACCGACCTGACCAAACTTGCCGAGCAGGATATTATCATCACCTGTCAGGGCGGCGATTACACCAAAGACGTTCATCCGAAGCTGCGAGCTGCCGGGTGGAACGGTTACTGGATCGATGCGGCATCAAGCCTGCGCATGGAAGATAGTGCCATCATCATTCTTGATCCGATCAATCGCAAGGTAATTGATGAAGCCCTGCATAAAGGCTGCAAAGACTTTATCGGCGGCAACTGCACCGTCAGCCTGATGCTGATGGCTATTGGCGGTCTTTTCAATGCCGGCCTGATCGAATGGGTCAGTTCCATGACCTATCAGGCAGCCTCAGGTGCCGGAGCTCCCAATATGCGCGAGCTGCTGTTGCAGATGGGCAATCTCCACCACTCGGTGGCCGAACAACTGCAGAACCCCGGCTCAGCAATCCTCGAAATCGATAACAAGGTCACTTCTGCCCTGCGCAGCAGTACCTTGCCGACTGCCGAGTTCGGCTTCCCTCTGGCCGGCAATCTGCTCCCCTGGATTGACCGCGAGGTGGAAGACGGTCAGAGCCGCGAAGAGTGGAAAGGTATTGCCGAAACCAACAAAATCCTTGGCAATACCGCGCCGATACCAGTAGACGGTATCTGCGTCCGCGTTGGCGCCATGCGCTGCCACAGTCAGGCCCTGACCATCAAGCTCACCAGGGATGCTTCCATCAGTGAGATTGAACAACTTATCGCCCAGAGCAATGAATGGGCCACAGTGGTTCCCAACACCAAGGCTGATTCCCTGTCTCAGCTCACTCCGGCCGCGGTTTCCGGCACCCTGACTATTCCCGTCGGCCGCCTCCGCAAAATGAAAATAGGCCCGCAATATCTGTCGGCCTTTACCTGCGGCGACCAGCTCCTTTGGGGCGCAGCAGAACCGTTGCGGCGGATGCTGCGTATTCTTGCTGAACGCTGATACAACCCGCCCCGGGTTACCGTTTATCCGGCCATCCGCGGCACTCAACACTTACTGATTAACACCAATCTTCTGCTTGAATCCTTCTCCTGGGGGAGAAGGTGGCTGAAAGCCGGATGAGGGGGCTTGAAATGGTCACCCCTCTCTCTCAGGGAGAGGGGATAAGATGGCATCTATGGAAGATTAGTTCTTCTGAGTAACTTAAAAAAGGACCTGATGTCGTACTTGTTTTCCGTAATAGCCTAGTCCCCCTTGACAAAGGGGGATTTAGGGGGATTTGCCTGAGACTGTCGGTAGAAATCCCCGCTGGCCCACCTTTGTCAAGGGGGGAAATGTTCTGTCAAAGATTCGTGATAATAAAAAAGTTACTTTACGAAAATTCGCCCCACGGGGCGTGATTCGCTAATCAGGAAAATAAGTATCAGGATAATCAGTGCCTAGAAAAAGCAATGATATATTTGCTTGACAATAAAAATAAAAGAAAATATTTTTCTAAAATTGGTAAAACCACCTTACCTCTTATCTTGCATGGCCATTTTTCAACCAGCACAACATGTTTATACTGACTTTGCCCTGGCGGTTCCTCTGTCAGACTAACATTAGCTGAACAACAAGGAGGTCAAGCAATGGGGACAATTTCGAATGCCAATAACAAGTTGAATCCGCGACACCTGGAGCAATGACAGCGCGCAACAAGAAAATAGGAGAAGCTTAAAAAAGAAAAACTGGAAAGAGAAAGAATTCAAAGCTTTCAGGGTAGCTAAATTAAAGCACACAAACCATAAGGAGGTTAACGAATGTATGCATTATTAGCATTAGCACCAATAATAACGGTATTTTTCTTTTTAGTTATACTTAGATGGCCAGCTAAATTTGCAATGCCGATTGCCTTAGTAGTTACATCAACCATAGCTTTAACAGTATGGGGAACTAGTGGAACTGTCGTTGCAGCATCTATTATCCAAGGTGTAATTATCGCGATTACACTTTTATGGATTGTATTTGGAGCCATATTACTTTTGAACACGTTAAAAGAAAGTGGTGCTGTAAGTACGATTCGCCGCGGGTTTATTGATATTACTCCAGATAGAAGAATTCAAGTAATTATTATTGCCTGGATGTTCGGATCATTTATTGAAGGAGCAGCAGGCTTCGGTACACCAGCAGCAATAGCAGCTCCGCTATTAGTTGCTATCGGCTTCCCAGCAATGGCCGCTGTTACAATGGCACTTATTATTCAAAGTACAGCGGTAACCTTTGGTGCCGTAGGTACCCCCATGCTCATAGGGGTCAATACTGGACTTAATGATGTAACAATCCTGGCAGCTCTTGAAGCACAAGAAATGACATTAGCTGAATATGTAAGAGTTATAGCTGAGCAAGCAGCTACGTTTCACGCTATAATTGGAGTGTTAATTCCATTATCCTTAGTTGTAATTTTGACAGGATACTTTGGCAAAAACAGATCATTCAAAGAAGGCTTAGCGGCAGCACCGTTTGCTCTCTTTGCTGGTGTGGCCTTTGTAGTACCCTATGTCGTTATCGCACGAGTTTTAGGGCCCGAGTTCCCATCTCTATTAGGTGGACTAATTGGACTAGCTATCGTTGTAGTGGCAGCTAAGAACAACTTCTTAACCCCGAAAGAATCTTGGGATTTTGCAGAAAAGAGTGAGTGGGACAAGAAATGGTTCGGTACAATTTCTGGTGAAGTAGGTGAAGAAAGAGCACATATGACATTGGTTAAAGCTTGGATTCCTTACGTACTCGTCGGGTTATTCCTTGTAATTAGCAGAACAGTTGATTCTGTTAAAGCGATTACTACTTCATGGACTATTTCAGTTACAGACATCTTAGGT
>PXDN01000213.1 GCA_003566375.1 Opitutia bacterium | reverse complement strand
GCCCGCAAGCATTCCATCCGGGTCCGCAATCCCGACCCGCAAAGTTTCCCCGATCCTCCGGCCAAGGATCTGTGGATTGATTTCCGCCAACTTTTTACCGGGAGCGACCGGGCGATGAACGGGGTGGTGGTGCAGTGGGGGGACGACGGCAGCGCCCAGGGCAGCCACCTACTGAACCTGAACCCCGACCGCTGGCCGATCGACACCGTTGACGCGGCGTTGCGGGTGGGAGAGACCTTCCCGTTTCCCGATCAGGAATTGCTGATCACCCCGTTGGAAATCGGGGGAGAAGCGCCCAACGAGCACGTCGATGTGCTGGTTACCCGGGGCACTCTGCGGGCCAGGTTTCTAAATCCTCTTCCGGCTTACTCCGTTATCAATCCGGAGGGAACGGTGGAATGGCCGGTCGATTTGGCGGTCGATTTGCTGGTCGAGGCCGAGGCGACCGGCAGTCCGATGGAGGCGGTCCGCTTTTACGCCGGAGACGCACTGCTGGGAGACGGGGTGGAAATTGAACCCGGCCTCCACACCTTTACCCTTTCCCTGGCTGAAATTGGAGAGGGAGATTTTGAGTTGGTGGCCGTGGCCAGTAACGAGGCCGGCAATTCCATGTCCACGAGGCCGGTGCCCGTCCGTGTGACCGGACCCCTTTCGGGGGCTCCCCAGGTGACTTTGACGGTGGAACCGATGATGGCGGTGGCGGGGGAAACCGTGACGTTGACCGCCACCCTCACCGATCATGAATGGGGAGAAGATTTGACGGTTGGATTTAGGATGAACGGAGAAACCCTTGGAACGTCCACCTCCGAACCCCACGCGTTTGCTTGGATTCCGGAGACAACCGGCGAATTCAGTTTGACCGCATTTGCGGAAGTGGAGGGAGCCCGGGTTGTCTCCGCCCCGGTGGTCGTGCTGGTTTTTGTCGAATCCCCCGATGTGCCGCTAACCGTGACCCCCGGGAACGTGCTCTTGGGCGAAACCGTAAACCTTGAGGTGTCGGATATTGCTGAAATTCAGGACATCGCCGGGGTCGAGTTTTTCGCGGATGGCACCCTGATCGGAACCGCAGGCCCCCCGCCCTCCACCTTGACATGGACCCCGGACTTGGCGGGCGTCCGCCGCCTGTGGGCGGTATTTCTCTTGGAGGACGGCAATCGCCTGAATTCCTCCGTGTTTAATTTGGAAGTCGGGGGGGGCGCGGATCCCTCCCTGGTTTGGACAACGGCTCCTCCGCCGGTGCCGCTTAACCTCTACGGCTTGCACCACCGCGACGGTGAACTGGTCGCGGTCGGAGCCGGGGGCACGGTGTTACACACCACCAACGGCGTCAACTGGACCCCGTCGCCCGGCGTGACCAACGCCACTCTGAGGGGAATCGGCGGCGGCGGCGGCACATTGGTGGCGGTCGGTGAAAAAGGAACCTTTTTACGAAGCACTGACGCGCGCGAATGGACGCCAGTGGAGACCGGCATATCCGTGCCATTTTTCTCGGTGGCTTACGGCGCCGGAAAGTTCGTGGCGGTGGGCGGGGACGGGCGGGTCCGCTCCTCTCCGGACGGCTTCACTTGGACGCCGCATTCGTCCGGCACCAGCCGGGATTTGTTCGCCGTCACGCACGGTCCGGATGGATTCGTGGCGGTGGGGCGTTCCGGGGCGGCGGTGACCTCTCCCGACGGCGTGGTGTGGACTCCCCGTTCCACCGGAATTTCAGGAGTCCTGCGGGGAGTGGCCCACGGCAACGGACGCTACGTGGCGGTCGGCGGTGACGCGGAGGGGGGCGCGGTGGTGGCCGTTTCCGAAACCGGGGCAAACTGGGTCATTCAAGCCACCCCTCCCCCCGTGGCTTTGCGGGCCATCCATCACGCGGCCGGAATTTTTGTGGCGGTCGGTGCCCAAGGTGCCGCGGCGGCCTCCTCCGACGGATCCCTGTGGGTATCGAGCGGCACGGGGGGAACCTTCTCCTATTTAGCCCTATCCCATTTGGAAAGCGGTTTTGTGGCGGTGGGGCAAAACGGGGCCGTGATGCGGACTTTGGCAGAAACCTTTGCCGGCTGGCTGGCGCGGCAGTCATTGGATGGCGGGAACGACTCCGGGGCGGTCCACGCCGATCCCAACGGCATGGGCATGGCCAATCTAGTGCGCTACGCGTTGGGCATGGACGGGGAGATTTTCAGGGAATGGCTGCCGCGGCATCTGCTGCTGGAGGAAGACGGGCAGACGTATTTGGGATTGCGCTACAGCCGCCTGAAAGAGCGCGGGGACTTGCTATACAAGGTGGAGGTTTCTCAGAACTTGCGGGAATGGGTGCCGGTGGAAACGGTCGGCGGCGTGGTCGGGCTGGAAACCGACGGGGATCTGCAAACAATAACCGCCCGCGACGGAGTTCCCTTGGAGAGCGCCGGGCCGCGCCGCTACCTCAGGGTGCGTTTTGAAATGGGGCGCTAGGATGAAAGGGGCGGAACAACCCAAAGCCGGGGAAGGGGTTCCGGGTGCCGCCCATTCGAGTGCCTCTTCACCGGAGTTCGGCGGAGCGAGATTTTTCAAAGAATTTCTTTGCCCAACCCCATCTTTTGCCCTAGCAGGTGATAGATATTGACAACCGTGGCAACCGACCATCTTTTGACGAGCTAATTGCATGAAATCCAAGAAAGCCCTTTTCCTTTTTTTAGTTATATTCCTTACGACCGCCGTTTTGTGGTTCGGGGGCCAACAAACCCTGACTGACACAATAACGGAACTTGATTCCACCGGGTCTTTTCAGGGAGAGTTTTCCGACATCGCTTCGGTGGATGCCTCCTTACCCGGACATTTCGATGGGGAAGGAAGCGAAAAGCCGGAATTCATCCAGTCCTCCGAGTCCAAGCCCGGCCCCCGCCAACCGCCCGTGGGCAAGACCTTGGCCTTGACTGATTCCGACGCTTGGCGGACCACGGTCAAATCGGTGCTCTTCGAAAAAACCGAACGGCCCGACCGCGAAGGCTACTTCCAGAGAAAGAGGGTGGTGGAAACCGACATGCCTCACATCCCTTATGTCCGTGTGGTTGAAAAACTACGTTTGGATTCAGAGACCGGAGAAGAGCATTTGGTAAACCGTCTTTCCATGGTTGCCGACCACGTTCTTTTGCAGACCCGTGAAGGAGTTAGCCAAGCGGACTTGGACAATATGCTTTCCTTCGAGGGATGGCAAGTGCGCCGCCAGGTGCGTGAGGACGGCTTGTTCTTGGTGGAGTTTCCCATGACCGGTGTGGATGACGTCGATCTTGTCACAGCACGGCTTTCCAAGGCGGGGAATCTTTTCCAATATGCGGAGCCGGATTACGTGGTGGCCCCGACCAGTCTGCCCAACGATCCGATGTTCGCGGACGAAACTCTTTGGCCCCTTCGTAACACCGGCCAACGTCAGGGGCGTCAGGGCGCCGATATTGACGCGGTGCGCGGATGGACCATCCGCCGGGAAGCCCCCGGCGTTGTGGTCGCGGTCATTGACACGGGAACCCGATACACCCACCGGGATTTGGCGGCCAACATGTGGGTCAATCCCCGCGAGTCCCGAAACGGCCGCGACGACAGCGGCAGCGGTTACATCGACGACATCCACGGCGTTAACGTCATCAACGGGGAATCCCCTTGGGATTTGGACGGCCATGGCACCCATGTGGCCGGCACCATCGGTGCGGTGGGAAACAACGGCGAGGGGATCACCGGGGTGGCGTGGAACGTTCAATTGATGGCCATCAAGTTTTTGGATCCGTTCGGGACCCTTGAAGGTGCCATCCTGTCCATTGATTACGCCACCGAAAACGGGGCCCATGTTTTGAACAACAGCTGGGGCGGCGGTGGTTTTTCGGCCGCTTTGAGCGATGCCATCCTGCGGGCCCGGCAGGCCGGCTTGGTTTTTGTGGCCTCCGCAGGCAACGCCTCGGCGGACAACGACGCCGTCCGGCGTTATCCCAGCGGCTTCGGGTTGGACAACATTGTCACCGTGGCCAGCACGAACATTCACGGGGAACTTTCCAATTTCAGTAATTTCGGTCGGAACCGGGTCCACATCATGGCCCCGGGGGGAACCGGTCGGTTCGACGTTCCCGAGAGCCATCAAATCTGGTCGGCTTGGCACACTAGCGACACCGCCTACAACGGGATCAGCGGAACTTCAATGGCCGCGCCCCATGTTTCGGGCGTTTTCGCTTTGGTTAAAGCCCAGTTTCCCCAAGACGATCATCAGCAGTTGATCAACCGGGTTTTGTCGGGTGCCAACATGAATCCTGATTTAGCCGACCGGGTCCAGCGGGGCCGCCAATTGAATCTCTTCCGTGCTCTCGGCGGTGGCGGCGCGCCGCTTTTGACCAGCGCGCCGAAAGACGCCGTGTTTTACACCGGGGGTGAAGCGATCCTGAAGGTTGAGGTTTCCGGCAAGCCCCCGTTCACCTACCAATGGTTCAAAGACCATGCAAAGTTGGATGGGGCAACCGGTCCCGAATTGCGTCTCGAAGACATGACCGCCGCCGACGCCGGCACCTACCGGGTGGAAGTTTCCAACAGCTTGGGTTTGGTTTCCGCCGAGGCCGAGGCCATTCACTTGCTGGACGATCCCGCCATCGGCCAAACGTTGGGCTCTCCCTCCTTGGTTTGGATCACCACCCCTGAGGCTCCTTGGGAGATCGACGCCGACAACGATGCGGTCAGAAGCGCCTCCATCGGCCACAATCATTCAAGTGAGGTCCGGACGGTGGTCACCGGCCCGGGTGTCCTGACCTTTTCCTGGCGGGTTTCTTCCGAAAAAACCTACGACACGGGCCGCTTCTTCCTCAACTCCCAGATTCGCGAAACCATCTCCGGCGAATCGGGCTGGTTGAACCGGACTTACCAAATTCCGGAGGGAACCCACGATTTGATTTGGAAATACTCCAAGGACGGAAGCCGGTCCGAAGGAGCGGATGCTCTTTGGTTGCGCAACGTTTCCTATGCTTCTCATTTCCCGGTTCTGCGCGACCACACCCGCTCGGCTGAACTCTTGGAGGGTGCCACCCTGACCTTGCAAATGGATGTCAGCGGCGCCGGGCCGCTGGTCTATTTCTGGACCAAAGACGGAAACTTGATTGCCGGGGCCACCGGGCCGTCCCTGCCTTTGCCCAATGTCGATGAAAACGCGGCCGGAACCTACGTGGGAGTCGCTTCCAACAGCCACGGTTCGGTTTCCACCCGCCCGATTATCATCACGGTGGTGGAAGAGGCCTCACCGCCTGAGTTCACCCTGCATCCGATGTCTGTTGAGATTTTTGAAGGGGAGCGTTTGCATCTTCGGGCCGCTTGGGAAGGGACCTATCCGCTCACGGCGCAATGGTTAAAAAACGGTTCCCCCATTGAGGGGGTAACCGGACCCTCACTGGACTTGGGCCGGGCCTCGGAAGAGGACTCGGGTAATTACCAAGTGGTGGTTTCCAACGCCGCCGGTTTCGCGGAGTCGATGGTGGCCTCGGTGACCGTCCATCCTCCCTTGGAAACGTTTCCATCTTGGATGAGCCGGCGCGGAGGTTCTTCGGGCGGCAGCGTCAGCAGTGTCTTCGAATTCCAAATCTTCGCCTTCGGGGAGAGTTCACCGGGGAGCGGCATTCCAAACGCCCCTGATTTTGCACTTCTGTCATTGGATCCGATCTCCCCGTTCGAAGGAGAGAAATCCTCCGGCGGGGAAGTGTATCCCTCCATGGATTTCCAGCGCCCGGTGAATTCCGCGGGGGTGGTTTATTTATTGGAGGTTTCCGTGGATTTGTTGAATTGGGAAGTGGTTCCGTCGGTTATCGAATCATTGGGACCGACCGAGGGCCAATTGCGAAACAAGCGCATCCGGGCCTTGCAGCCATTGGAGTCCGGTGCCAAAAGGGCATTCTACCGGTTGCGGGCGGAGAGCGAAAATTGAGAAAGATTTTCTTGCGGGTGCATGAAACTTGTTGACGGGAAAGGCCGGATGCGGGCTCAATGAAAAGTGCGGGGGCGCCGGTAACGGCCAAGCCAAGTTTCACCCGAAATAATACAGGATTTTACAAATAAGTTTATCACTATGATCAGAAACCAGTTATTGTCCTTCCCCGGTCTGATCGGGAAGAGCTTTTGGAGGTGTTTACTTTTGGTTGCGGCGGGGGTTTTCGTCGGCGCTTCCTCTTTGTCCGCGTTCCTCCACATTACCTTTTTGGAAGTGGATGCCGGCACCTATTTCCCTGAAGACCCGGTGGAGATTGTGATGTGGATCACGGATTCCCGCGAGGATGGCGAAACCGCCTGTTACGAGGTCCATATTCATCTGACCCCCGATGGAAACTTCCGCACCGAAAACGATCATGTTCTGCACGTGATCGCGGGGGGGATTCAACCTGGCACCACGGTCATGAGGAATTGGGTGCAGATGCTGCCGGGCAATTTGAGCGGCACCTTCTTTTTGGATGCCGAGGTCACCACTTGTCACGGAACGACTCCCGCCATGAGCAGCCCCAACTCTCGGTTGGCCCCGGCCTTTTTGGTGGAAACAGCCAAAATCACCATCCAGCCCTCCGAGTATCCCGAGACCGGTTTGGTCAGCGTTAATCAAGCTGGAACCCAGGGTGATGGGAATGCGGATGCTCCCTCCATGAGCGCTAACGGGCGCTTTGTTGCTTTTTCCTCGGATGCCACCAACTATTTTGGGGTCACCGGAGAAGGGGAAGACGTGGTGGGAACGATTCAAAACGGGTTTCACGACATTTTTGTCAAAGACCGCTGGAGTGGTCAGCTGGAGCGGATCACCACTCCATTGGGAGCGGCCGAGCCTGATAACAACAGTTTCCTCCCCAGAATCAGCGCGTGGGAAGGTAATGCCAATGACGGTCGCTGGGTGGTTTTCCACTCGGCAGCCCGCAATTTGGTTCCCGGCATCACCAATTTTCAAAACGATGTGTTCCTCCGCGACCGCCAAACCGGCAGTTTGGAGCGCGTCAGTGTCTCCGCGACGGGACAACAGGGTAACCAGGCCAGTCAAAACGCGGACGTCAGCCGCGACGGGCGCTATGTTGTTTTTGAGTCCGAAGCGACCAACTTGGTCCCAGGCGACACCAATGGGTTTGCCGACATCTTTCTAGTGGATCGCCAAGCCAATGCCATTCGCCGTGTTAATGTCACCAATACGGGGGGACAGGCTTTGGGAGGCCACAGCCGCAACCCCCGGATCAGCGCCAACGGGCGTCATGTTGTTTTTGAATCCCGAGCCACCAATCTGGCGTCTGGTGATCGGAACAATGTTTGGGAGGTTTATGTGCACGACCGGGACGCCAATCACTCCGGCGTTTTCGATGAGCCGGGCGGCACCGCCACCCGCCGCATCAGCGTGGCTTTTGACGGTTCCGGGGAACATATTATTTCCGATGGAGACAGTCGTGCCCCGCACCTTTCCTACGACGGTCGTTACGTGGTGTTCCATTCCAACGCCAACGGATTTTACGCGGTGCCCGCCGAGGGCGCCATTATTCTAACCGGCCAGCCCGCCCGGGGCAGTGTGACGTTTAATCAAAACTTGCCGGGCCAAGCCACCATTGGTTTTCAACCGGACCAAAACGCAACCGGTTCCATTTTGCTCAATTCCCAGCCTGTGAACGGGCACACCGTGGAGATCAGCGACGGGGTGAACACGCGCGTTTTCGAATTCGACGGCCCGCTGCCGACGGGGGTCTCCCCCGGCCATATCCGGGTTGTGATCGGAGCGAGTGTCAACGCCACCCGGAACAATTTGGTTACGGCGATCAACCAGGCGTTCACCGTCAACGGAGAGCAATCCATCCTGGCTGAAGCCACCGCAAACGGAGGACCCGGTGTGATGTTGACCAACTTGACCCAGGGGGTGGACGGAAACGATCAGGCGATTGACAACATCAACGCGCCAACTCTCACGGTTAACGGAATGGGCACGGAAGAGGACAATCGGGCCGTTATCACCCTGCCCGAGCCTGGCGATACCTTGCTGGTCGAAAACAGCCGCACCCCCCTCGTAACCTTGGAATTTTTCCAAGAGGGAGGAACGGATCCCACCGATCACGAAAACCGCGTTATCGGGCTTCCCATTGGTCGCACCGCGAAGGAAACCAGTTTGCTTGCCCTGGATGTTATGCATGGGCTGGGTTACCAGGAATATGACCTTCCCGATTTGCCGGACTACCTGCTACCTCCCTTCATGGATTTTCCAGAATTTGGCGATATCTTCATTTTACGCCACCGGGACCGGGAAGAGATTTTTACTTTCCGCGATTTTGGTCCCCAGCTTGATCCCGCCAATATCCGCAGCGTGTTGATCGGCGACACCATTGCGGAAACCCGGGGAAATTTGGTGCGCTCCATCATTCGACTGTTCGATTTCGATCCTTTACCCGCGGTAAAAGAAGGTGAGGATGAGCGGTTGTCATTTGGAAACATTTACCGCGATTTGCCCGCTCAAGGCGCAATCCGGCTCAGGGTCAATCCCGAAGAGGGGAACAGCATCACCCTGGGCGATGGTTTCAACACGGTGGAATTCCGTTTCGAAGAGGAGCCCGACGTGGACGAAGATGAATTCCCCCCTCCCTTTGAAATCGTTAATGAGCAATTAATCGAAGTCTATATTGTCGAAGACGAAGTTCGGGAGACCGAGGCGAACCTTTTCTTGGCCATTGATTTCGCCGAGTTCTTTGGGTTTCTGCAAATTTCCGCCGAATTTGGTTTCAGTGATGCGTTGGAGAACGACGCCATCCTTTTGTTAAACAATTTGGTTGGGGAGCAAGGGAATGTGCCCATTCTCATCGACCCGGAGTTGACGGATGAGGAAATCGAAGAAGGCGAGGAGCCTTGGGCTTTTGTGGTGGGCATGAGCGGAGGAGAACTTGGTTTGCCCGATGACGGGGAACGAATCGTGTTCCATCCGGAAAACCTGCTGCACCCCAGTGTGGTGTTTGAATACCGGCAAAATTTGGAGGAAACGTCACCCGGCGCCGTAGGGGTGCCCATCGGTCGCACCGGGGCGGAAAACGAGGGCAACTTATTGGCGGCAATTCGTCAAACCGGTTTGCCATGGCTCACTGTCGAGGAAGGAGATCATGACTTGCCCAACCTTGTTTTCAACAGTTTGGTGGGAACCGGCGAGGGAGATATTGTCTTTGATTTCACCGCTTCCAACCCGGATTCCTTTGCCAGTCTGCAGGCGCTTCCGGGAACCATCGGCATCCCCCGCGACGGTGCCATGCTGACCATTTCGGATGGCGTGAACCCGCCCGTGACATTTGAATTCACAATCGACGGCCAAGTGGAAAACGGCAATGTGCCGGTGGCCATCATGCCGTTGGCCACGGTCACCCGCGACCATTTTATCGCCGCGGTCAACAGCCAGGAGCCGTTCAACATTGAGGCCGTGGACGCCAGTGACGAGGGCCAAATCGTGGTCAATCTTTTCAACACCGTGGGTGGCGAGCAGGGCAACGTGGAGATTGTCGCCACCGATACCAACGGGTTTCTGGTTGTCGAAGGAATGTCCGGCGGCCAGGACAATCCGGCTGCGGGAGAACAGTTTGTTCTCAATGATGGCATCAATACACCGGTAACGTTTGAGTTTGTGGATTCACTTCCCGACAACGGTCTCCCGTCGGGGGCCGCGCCGGTATTGATCGGTTCCGACCGGGCGGAGACCGTAGACGCCATTATCGAGGTAATCAAAGATTTTGAATTGAGATTCGAAGCGCTCGCCGTAACCGAGGGAGATCATCCGGCGGTCCATTTGATCCATCTGGTTCCCGGGGAGGTGGGGAACGAGCCAATCGAAATCCTGACGCCGGCGCCATCCTTTGCCGTGCGGGGGATGGAAGGCGGCGGGCGTCTGACCAACATTTACAGTCAGGTCTATCTGGTGGACCGCGACTCCAACGAAAACGGAGTGTTTGACGAGCATGGGCAGGTTAGCCTTTCTTTGGTTAGTGTTTCCGAGGTGGGAACCCCAGCCGACTCTGACAGCATTGAGCCCGCCATCAGCGGGGACGGGAAATTCGTTGGCTTCAGAACCAAGGCCAACAATTTGCAACCGTTGACCGTGACCCGTTCCGATGGCCAGGTGTTTGCCAACGTTGCCGACGCGATGCGCGAGCACGACCGCATCGTGAATTTCACCGACACCGATGTCTTCTCGGACATTTACGTGCGCGATCTGGATACCGGCATCAACCGGCGGGTCAGTGTGAATCGTTTTGGCGAGGGCTTGGTGGCCAACACGATCCGGGCAAATTTCCCCCGCTCCAGCCGCGGGGTGGTTTTCAATTCAAATGGCAATTATATTGCCTTTGAAACAGATGATCAGTCCTACAATGTTGACCATCGCGGTGGTATTAACGACGGCAACATCATCGGCGGTGGCATGGCCCACGGGTTGACCAACCGCCAGGTCCTTAATTCCAACGGTCGTCGGGACATCATGATTCATGACCGTCGTTTCGCCACGGAGACCCCGGAAGAACCGCCTCCTCCCCCGGTTGTGCGGATCACCAGCCCGGTGCAGGGACAGGGCGTGCGGGTGGATATTCCATTTGAACTGACCTTGACCGCGTCCGGAGTGAATGGGTTCATTACTCAAGTTGCCTTCTTTGAAAACGGTGAGTTGATCGGAATCGACACCACGGCCCCCTTCCGGGTGACTTGGATCCCGCTTGTCACGGGCCAAAGGACTTTGACCGCGGTGGTAACCAACAGCTTCGGGCAACAGTTTAGTTCCAGCCCCGTGACCGTTAACGTGGTTCCCGCCGGAGGCGTGGTTGGCAATCCCATGGTCAATTCAGGTGATTTCGTGACTCAAATGTTTCTTGATATTCTGGGTAGACCACCGTCCACAACCGAATTGTCAACCTACACTTCGCGGCTGAACAACGGAACTCTCAGCCGCCCGCAACTTTTGCGGCAAATCCTCCGCAACAGCGACTTTAATTTGGAGAGGTGGGTAATCGGCGCTTACCTGACCGCCGTTGGTTTGCCCCCCACCCGCGAGCAGTTGGATAACGGGGTCCTGTTATTGATCGAAGGCTCGGATGAGGATCCGCCCGATGACATTCCTTTTATCCCGCAGGGTCCAGCGGGGCTGCCGTTTGTGGTTTCCCAGGCATTCGCTTCAGACCAGTTCTTCTTCCGCCATTTGGAACCACGGGGTTTGAATGCATTCCAGCAGCTCGGTACCGAAGGCCTTTTCGATGTGGTTTGGCACAGAAACCAAGGCCGCAGCCACCCCGGGTTCACGGCAAGGGAGGGACATTTGGTTCAGATTTCCTTTCTCCCGACTTTTTGGACGGCCAACCAGATTAACTTGGACGCTCTCACCAAGGAAGTTGAGGTTACGGCCCTGATGTTGCTGGTTCTTGGGCAGGAAGAGATTGAGGAGGGTGCCTACCGCGCTTTGCTCAGCCAACCCGATCCCTCGGCCACCGTTCTTCGATCTCAGGATTTGTTGAATCGATTCGGGGAGGAGGCTAACTTTTTCGGATTGGATTCACCCGAGGGCGTTGGATTGACGAAAAACGGTTGGATGGGGTCGTTCAACGACCTTCACTTTAATTACCTGAACCGCGAAGGCCCAATCAAGCACAGCGAGCACGGCTGGCTCTGGGCGGCCGGAGTTGGTCATCCCAACGGCGGCATCTGGTTCTGGGATTACGCCCAAAAGGATTGGATTTGGACCCGTTCCGATCAATATCCGTTCTTCTACAGCAACGGAAAAAAACGTTGGTTCTGGTATCACCAAGGCGGAAAACCGGAAACCCGTTCCTTCTTTGATTATGGGACCGGGGAATGGTTTGAGGTTAGAAATTAAGGTGCCCAACCCGTTATAAGCTTAGTCATATGAAAAAAAGATTTTTTGAAAACGGATTCACGGTTCTTTGCGGCTGCGCCCTACTTATCGTGGCCCTGACCACCGGATGCGGTGGCGGCGGCGGCGGTGGTGGGGGCGGGGATGGCTTGGAAAGACCTGATGAAGACCCGCCTGAAGAAGAACCTGGTGATAATCCGCACGATCCCAGCGGACCGGGCAATCCCTGACCGGAGTGTTTTAATTTCATCAATCAGACAAGCTGGCATCTCCTTTGGAGTTGCCAGCTTTTTTCATTTTGATTTCTACTTGGCTCCGTGTTGCTTAACCGCAAGTCCAAAGGGGTTTCTCCGCCAAGCGGGTCTGTGCTTTGTGGACTGTTTTTTCCCTATGGGTATTTCCGGTTGCCGCCTGAACAGGCTCGAATTGTATGAGGATAAAAGGATTTAGGCAAAGTGGAAGCGGCTTCCAGCCGCTTATATGCACCAGGATGGTGCTTCTCCTTTGGCTTATCTTGGTGACATTCCAGGCTGACGCTGACACCGACTGGGTTCTGCCGGAGGCTCTTTACCCGGAGTTGCGGGGGATGCTGGTGGAGGCGGGGGCGCGTTCCTGGCGAATGCAGGAGGAGGAATTGCGGGTCATGGAGGCCCGTTGGGAGCG